>NZ_CP130281.1:3030000-3330000 GCF_046352995.1 Aequorivita nionensis
CAGTAGGTGTTCCCGGAACGGTCGCCGGAATGTTTGCAGCCCACGAAAAATTTGGAACTTTGCCAATGGAAGTCATATTGAAACCTGTAATTGAACTTGCCAAAAAAGGATATATAATCACAGAGAAAGAAGCTGAAGCTTTGGTAATTTACAAACCTTATTTTGAAGAAGTAAATGGCGAAGCTACTCTTTATTCCGAAGGTTTAAAAACTGGTGATACACTGAAAAATAATGCTTTGGCAAGTACTTTGGAACGAATTTCCAAAAACGGCCGAGCCGAATTTTACGGGGGCGAAACTGGCCAAAAAATTATTTCATTTTTAAAAGAAAAAGGTGGAATTATCACTTTGGAAGATTTGGAAGCTTACGAAGCCCAATGGCGCGAGCCGATTGTTTTTCAATATAAAGATTTAAAAGTAATTTCCATGGCGCCACCTTCCAGCGGCGGTATCTGCTTGGCACAGATTTTAAAAATGGTGGAGCCTTTTCCTCTTTCCGAATACGGCCATAATTCAGAAAAATACATTCAAGTTTTAGCAGAAGCCGAACGTCGCGCGTATGCAGACAGAAGTTATTATTTGGGCGACCCCGATTTTGTGAATATTCCTACAGATTCCTTGCTTTCCAAAACCTATCTTTCCCAAAGAATGGAAAGTTTTTCTTTTGAAGCGGCAACGACTTCCTCTGAAATTAAGCCGGGTGTAATTATGGGATATGAAAGTCCTGAAACTACTCACTTTTCAATCGTTGATTCCTTTGGAAATGCGGTTTCAGTTACCACAACGCTCAACTCAACATTTGGCTCGCTATTGTATGTAAATGAACTCGGTTTCTTTTTAAATAACGAAATGGACGATTTTAGCGCAAAGCCAGGCGAGCCCAATGTTTATGGTTTGGTTGGCGGACAGGCAAATGCCATTGCGCCCCAAAAAAGAATGCTCAGCTCGATGACGCCCACCATTGTTGAAAAAGACGGAAAACTTTGGATGGTTGTTGGAACTCCCGGCGGCGCAACCATTATCACTTCCGTAGCACAAACCATTTTGAATGTTTACGAATTTAATATGGATATGCAAGAGGCCGTAGATGCACCGCGTTTTCATCATCAATGGTTACCCGATGCAATTCGTTATGAATTTGATCGCTTCCCCAATGAATTAATTGAAAGTCTAAAAAAGAAGGGTTATCCTGAAAACAAAGAAACCGACCCAATTATAGGCAAAGTGGATGCTATTTTAAAGCTGCCAAATGGAAAACTTGAAGGTGGTGCCGATATTCGAGGCGATGATACCGCAGTCGGATATTAATTAAAGACTTTTATGTACGCTTAATCGAAATGTTCTGCATTATGTCGAAAGGTATATACTTCGGAAATAAAAAAGGTTAGATTTGAGGGAATTAACCACGGATTTTAGAAAATTTAGATTGAGACCTTTTGAAAGAACTATTCATTTCTTCTCTTTGTAGAAAAATATATAAACTCTTCTTTATCTCTTCTTGCAGAAATTAATTATTCCTTTTTTCTGTAATGAAACTCTTGTTTCAAAAATCCACGTTTATTGCCTTTTTGCCGGTTTGGCATTGTTTAGCCTATGAGAAATAAATCTTTGTTCAAGGATTTTTATTCCATTATTACTTTTGTGATAAGTGGAGCAATCTGTGCAGGGCTTATTTTTTTACTCTATAACAAACACCTAAACACGCTGGGATTTGAAGAAAATTTAAAGAAATTAACTTCAATTTATATTGGTATAAGTGGTTTTTTATCTGCGATTTTAATGGTGTTTTTGGCTACTTCTGCAATGAACCAAAAAACTTACAAAGCCAAAATAATACACAAAATAAGCAAAACAACCCAAAAAATGCACAATTTCCGAACAATCGCGGAAATCTTGTTCAAATCAGAAATTTGGCTTCCGGGACTAAAGGATTATATGGAAAAAGATTTCGCAAACCTTAGCTATTTTGATGTAAAAGAATTTTACAAAGGTAAGTCCAAACTGGCCATTGAATTTCTACAGGAAACACATCACTTTGGTGAAACCGAAAATCTATATATGGAATTGAAGTCGCTATTAATGATAGATCCAAAGGAAAAACAAATTCCAGAAACTATAAATTATCCAATTTTTTATAAGAACGATATTATAGAAAAATGGGTTGAACACAAAAGCGGCTCAGGCTTATGGTATGTCTTTGGTTATAAATTTGGAAATTACAAAGAATCATTAAATTTTGAAGCGGTCTTTGAACGGCACAGAGAAAAAATATTAACGCTTGCCAACACAATAGATAATGATATATTTGAAAAATCATCGTTCAATGATGTTTTTTTCTCAAAGCTTTGGGAGCATCTCACGAAAGATGTAATCCCAAAACTCTCCCAATTCCAAAGCCACATAGATAGAAAAACACCCCGATTGATTTATTATTTGTACATCGTTTTTTTGTTACTAATGGTGTTTGGCGTATTGGTTCCAATTACTTATTTGATGCTGAACTTTTCAGTTCTAGCTGTTATTGTAAGCTATTCCATCGTAGTTAGCACTATTTTTTATGTTGCTATAACATTTCACATTTTTCTTTCTAAAGAAGTAAACCGTTAAAATATTAAAGGCCAATTTTTCATCAAAAATTAACACCAACGGGATGCCTTTCATTCTTTATTTTCCGTTCTATTGAGTACCTTTGCAAGCTATGTCAAAAAATGAGGATTATATAGAAGTTTTGGGTGCGCGCGTCCACAACTTAAAGAACATTGACGTTCGTATTCCACGAGAAAAATTAGTAGTAATAACAGGGCTTTCGGGCAGTGGGAAATCCTCTTTGGCGTTTGACACTATTTACGCCGAAGGACAACGCCGTTATATTGAAACTTTTTCGGCCTATGCGCGTCAATTTCTTGGCAGTTTAGAGCGTCCCGATGTCGATAAAATTGAAGGGCTTTCCCCAGTAATCGCTATAGAACAAAAAACTACCAGTAAAAGTCCGCGTTCCACCGTTGGCACCATTACCGAAATTTACGATTTTTTACGCCTTTTCTTCGCCAGAGCAAGTGATGCATACAGCTATAACACTGGCGAAAAGATGGTAAGTTACAGCGATGAACAAATTAAACAGCTTATTCTCGAAGATTTCGCTGATAAAAAGGTTAGCATTCTTGCTCCAATAATCCGTTCCAGAAAAGGACATTACCGCGAGCTTTTCGAGCAGATTGCCAAACAAGGCTTTTTGAAAGTACGTGTGGATGGCGAAGTGCGCGATATTGTGAAAGGAATGAAAGTGGACCGCTACAAGACCCACGATATTGAAATAGTAATTGATAGACTGAAAGTTTCCACAGAAAGCGATAACAACAAACGCCTCTCCGAAACCATAAATACCGCAATGTACCACGGTGATGATGTTTTAATGGTTTTAGATAACGATACTGACGAGGCTCGCTATTTCAGCCGTTCGTTGATGTGTCCCTCTTCGGGAATTTCATATCCAAACCCAGAACCGAATAATTTTTCCTTCAACTCTCCAAAAGGAATGTGCCCAAATTGTAAAGGGCTTGGAAAACTTTATGAAGTAAACTTAAATAAGCTTGTCCCAAACCCCAAACTTTCTATTAAACAAGGAGCTTTGGCGCCACACGGACCACAAAAAAGCAGTTGGGTTTTTAAACAGTTGGAATTGATTGCAGAACGTTTCAATTTTAAATTGAGCGATTCCTTTGAAAGCATTCCGAAGGAAGCAAAAGACGTTATCTTTTTCGGGGGAAATGAAAAATTTGATATTGAATCAAAAAGTTTGGGCATCACCCGAAGCTATAAAATAGATTTTGAGGGCGTTGCCACCTTTATTCAAAACACTTTTGATGCCAACGAATCTACTTCCCTAAAACGCTGGGCAAAGGAATATATGGATAAAATTCCATGCCCGGAGTGCAACGGTACAAGGCTTCGGAAAGAATCGCTTTATTTTAAGGTAAACGAAAAAAACATTGCCGAACTAGCCCATATGGACGTTGTGGAATTGGCAGAATGGTTTAAAAATCTTGAAAAAAACCTCTCTGAAACCCAACTGAAAATTGCTTCGGAAATTATTAAGGAAGTACGCTCGCGACTTCAGTTTTTGGTGGATGTTGGATTAACTTATTTGGCTTTGGACCGCAGTTCCAAATCACTTTCGGGCGGCGAGGCACAGCGAATTCGTTTGGCTACGCAGATTGGCTCGCAATTGGTTGGAGTGCTTTATATTTTAGATGAACCCAGTATTGGCCTGCATCAACGTGACAATGAACGGTTGATTTATTCCTTGAAACAATTAAGAGAAATAGGCAATTCGGTAATTGTTGTTGAACACGACAAAGATATGATTGAAAGTGCCGATTATGTGATTGACATTGGGCCCGCGGCGGGAAGACATGGTGGGGAAATTGTTTCGGAAGGCACTCCCAAAGAAATCAAAAAACACGATACCCTTACCGCAGATTACTTAAATGGAAATAAAGAAATTGAAATTCCGAAGAAACGCAGAAAAGGAAACGGCAAAACATTAACCTTAAAAGGTGCTTCGGGAAACAATTTGAAAAACATTTCAGTTGATTTTCCCTTGGGAAAAATGATAGGTGTTACAGGCGTTTCGGGCAGCGGAAAAAGTACGCTCATCAACGAGACCCTTTACCCTATTTTAAATGCACATTTTTTTAACGGTGTAAAAAAACCGATGCCGTATAAAAAGATTGAAGGTCTTGAAAACATTGACAAAGTAATAGATATCAACCAATCGCCAATCGGGAGAACACCGCGAAGTAACCCAGCAACTTATACAGGCGTTTTTTCAGAAATACGGAACCTTTTTGCCAAAACTCCTGAAGCAATGATTCGTGGCTACAAACCGGGGCGCTTCAGCTTCAACGTTGCTGGCGGACGCTGCGAAACCTGCAAAGGTGCAGGTTTAAGAGTGATTGAAATGAATTTCCTTCCCGACGTTTATGTGGAATGCGAAACTTGCCAAGGCAAGCGCTTCAACCGTGAAACTTTGGAGATTCGTTACAAAGGAAAATCAATTTTTGATGCTTTGGATATGACCATTAACGAAGCTGCTAGCTTTTTTGAAAACATTCCAAAAATATATCGAAAAATTAAAACCATAAAAGACGTGGGCTTGGGCTACATAACGTTAGGGCAACAATCCACAACGCTTTCAGGTGGCGAGGCACAGCGCATTAAACTGGCAACAGAACTCTCCAAGCGGGATACAGGAAATACTTTTTATATTCTTGATGAACCCACAACAGGGCTTCATTTTGAGGACATTCGTGTTTTGATGGTTGTATTGAACAAATTGGTGGAAAAAGGAAACACCGTACTGATTATTGAGCACAATCTAGACGTTATTAAAACCGTTGATTATATAATAGATATTGGCCCTGAGGGGGGAAAACAAGGTGGGAAAATTATGGCGTTGGGCACCCCCGAAGAAATTGTTAATGACAAAAAAAGCTATACTGCCCAATTCCTTAAAAAAGAATTACATTAGAGGTTAGTTGCTGTGTTGGATGAAATAAAAATTATAAAGAAAACTGACAACAGAGAACTGTCAAAAGAGAACTGAATACTATGAGAGACGAACAAATACCAAAAAACTGGAATCAAGTAAAAACAAATGACTCTTGGGCCATTTTTAAGATAATGGGAGAGTTTGTAGGTGGTTATGAAAAAATGAGCCGTATTGGCCCTTGCGTTTCCATTTTTGGGTCTGCCCGAACAAAACCAGATCATAAATATTATAAATTGGCAGAAAGCATCGCCAAAAAAATCACTGAAAACGGTTACGGCGTCATTACAGGAGGTGGCCCTGGCATTATGGAAGCTGGAAACAAAGGCGCTCATCTAGCTGGTGGAACTTCCGTGGGCTTGAATATTACACTTCCTTTTGAACAACATGACAATCCATATATAGACAGCGATAAAAGCATCGATTTTGATTATTTCTTTGTTCGAAAAGTAATGTTCGTAAAATACTCCCAAGGTTTTGTGGTAATGCCAGGTGGTTTTGGTACACTTGATGAGCTGTTCGAAGCTTTGACGTTGATCCAAACCCATAAAATTGATAAATTTCCACTGATTCTTGTTGGAAGCGAATTTTGGGGAGGACTTTTTGAATGGATAAAAACGACACTTTTGGAAGCTAACAATAATGTGAATGCAGAAGATTTGGATTTGGTTCACCTAGTTGATACAGAAGATCAAGTACTCCAAATATTAAATGATTTTTACAACGAATATAATCTAAGCCCAAACTTTTAATTTTAAAATATTCGAATGTTTAAAAAGAAGCTAACATTGGTTTTTATAATTGTTTCCCTATCAATTAATGCTCAGGAAACCATAAAAACCATGGTTTACAACCTGCTTGAGTTTCCATCTGCATTTCCGTCCAACCGCGCAGAAATTCTAAGAGACATTATTGACGAATACGAACCGGATATTTTTATGGTTTGTGAATTGGAAAGCGAAACTGGAGCAAATCTTATCTTGAATACTTCATTGAATGACGAAGGAAACAACTATATAATGGCTCCTTTTGAACCTAGCCAATCTGGAGACCCCGACCATCAACAGTTGGTTTTTTACAGAAAAGGAATGTTCACTTTGGAAGCTTCCGAAGTTTTACCTACTCCCGTTCGCGATATTAACCACTATACCTTAAAGCTTAGCACTGCCGATCAACAGACCGATCCAGTGCTTTTTGAAGTTTTCGTAACACACTTAAAATCCAGTACAGGCACAGCAAACAAACAATTGCGATTGGAGATGGTGCAACAGTTTACCAATAGATTGGAAACCTTGGATCCAAATTCCTTTGTTCTCTTCGCAGGAGATTTCAACCTTTACACTGCAACCGAACCAGCCTACATGGAGCTTTTGGACCCAACAAATGCAATCGTGATGGTTGATCCAATTGACCGTCCCGGCTCTTGGAACAACAATATTAATTTTCAGGACATTCATTCGCAGAGCACGCGAATTAGTTCAGGTCCTTTTGGCGCTGGTGCTGGCGGTGGTTTGGATGACCGGTTTGATTTTATATCTATTTCTGAGAACATGCAAAACGACCCAAAATTGAAATACATTCCAGATAGCTACAAATCTTTTGGAAACAACGGTAATTGCTATGATAACAGTATAAATAGCCCTGACTGCTTCGGGGATTTCAGCCAAACATTGCGTGAGAATCTATATAATATGAGCGACCATCTTCCTATTGTGATGAATCTTGAAACAAACAAACAAATTGTTTTAAGCAATGTTGACTTTTCAATGGTATCACCGATTGAACTTGAAAACACCTTGGTTACCGAAAAATTAAATATTCGCTTAAATTCAAATCTTTCGGAAAAATTTTCGTTTGAAGTTTATAATGTTCTCGGCCAAAAACTTTTGAAATACACTTCAGAAAATTCAGAATTTGTTTCAATAGACGTAAGCCAGCTCAACAACGGGGTTTACTACCTGAAAACAAACCTTCCAGCCTCACAGACTTTTAAATTCCTCAAAACTTTTTGATAATCAGAAGCATTTTATATAGTATCTTTTTTTGTTTGACGTTTCAAGCTGTGGCGCAGCAAACCCTGAACATTGACGCCACGCTGAATCCTTCACAGAAAACGCTTGCCATTAAACAGCAAATTACCTATAAAAACACTTCCGAAGATACTTTAAAGGAAATCTATCTATTCGATTGGGCAAACAGTTTTTCGTCCAAAACCACACCATTGGGAAAGCGTTTTGCCGAAAATTATGAAAGCGCATTTCATTTTGAAAAAAACGAAGATCGCGGAAGAACAACTATTGAAAAAATTTATAACAACTCCACTACCCCACTGCAATGGCAACGTGGCGATGCGGCCGATATTCTACGAATTATTCCTGAAATTCCAATAAAGCCCGGAGATAGCTATATTTTCAATTTAGAATATACTGTAAAAGTTCCGGATGACCGATATACGCGTTATGGTGTGAACAAACTTAATGACTACAAATTGCGCTATTGGTATATTGCACCAGCCTTTTACGATGGCCAATGGCAAGTTTTCAGTAATAAAAACACGGATGATTTATTTTTGGCTCCTACGGACTTTAACATTTCACTCCATCTGCCAAAAAATTATACCATTACTTCAGATTTTGATGTACTTTCTGAAAGCGTTTCAGAAAATATGACAACCACAGAGTTATCAGGAAAAAATCGTTCCAATGCGGTTTTATATCTTGAAAAAAATCCAAACTTTGAAACAATTGAAACCGATAAGTTAACAATAGTTACAAATCTTCAGAACAGAAGGGTAAATCCGCCTGTGCAAGCTTTAATGATAGATCGGGTTGTTCGGTTTTTAAATGAAAAACTTGGGCCATATCCTTTTAACAAAATGGTTATCAGTGAAACTGACTATAAAACCAATCCTGTTTATGGACTTAATCAGTTACCCAATTTTATCAGCCCATTTCCAGATGGTTTTGAGTATGATATGGAGCAACTAAAAACCATAACCCGACATTATATTGACAATACCCTAATACTTAATTCCCGTGATGATTATTGGTTACAGGATGCCTTTCAGATTTATTTGATGATGGAATATGTTGATACCTATTATCCAAAAATGAAGATGATTGGTAATTTGAGCAACTGGATTGTAATCCGTTGGGCACATTTGGCAGATCTTGAATTCAATGATCAATATCCAATGCTTTATATGAATATGGCGCGAAGCAATATTCATCAATCGTTGACAACGCCAAAGGATTCCTTGCTGAAATTTAATATGAATATTGCCACAGGATATTATGGGGCTAGTGGTTTAAAATATTTGGATGATTATTTGGGTGATGCTGTTTTGAATAAAAGCATAAAAGACTTCTATTCCGAAAATAGGCTGAAACCAATTAAATCATCAGATTTTGAAGCATTTTTATCTGAACAGACAGACCTTCCTGTTAATTGGTTTTTTGAAGATTTTGCAGATACCCGTAAAACGATTGATTTCAAAATTAAAAAAGTTGAAAATAAAGGAGATTCTTTAAAGGTTTTCATCAAGAACAACAGAAAAACAAAGCTTCCCGTTTCATTGTATGGGCTCAATAAAGACGAAATTGTTTTTAAAACCTGGACAAAACCCATTGATAGTATTTCTTCAATTACCATCCCTTCAAGAGACATTAAGAAGTTAGTGCTTAATTATGAAGGGGAAATTCCAGAATACAATCGCAGAAATAACTATAAGTCCCTAAATGGTTTGTTTAATAAACCAATACAGTTCCGTCTTTTCCAAGATGTGGAAGACCCAAGTTATACGCAGTTTTTCTTTATGCCAATTTTCGAATATAACTTGTATGATGGCGTTTCGGCTGGACTACGGCTATACAACAAAACTGTGCTTCCTAAGGCTGTTCACTATAGTTTGGAGCCACAGTTCGGGTTTCGTTCCAAAACACTTGTGGGAAGAGCATCCGTGAGCTATACCCAAATCATGAATGAGGGTAATCTGTATGCTATGCGCTATGGTTTTTCAGGAAATTATTATTCCTATGACCGTGGACTTTTCTATAAAAAATTTACTCCATACATCACTTTTGCTTTCCGGAATCCTGATTTGCGGGACAATGAAAAACAATTCATAAATCTTCGGAGTGTGAACGTTTACCGCGATGATGATCCGAACAATACAGATCAGGAGCCAAACTACAGCGTTTTTAACCTTCAATATGTATATTCCAACCCCAACTTGATCAATTATTTTAGAAGTGTGGTTGATTATGAAATTTCATCAAAGTTCAGTAAGATTTCCGTTAATCTTGAGTACCGAAAACTCTTTTTGAGCAATAGACAATTGAACTTGCGCTTTTTTGCAGGAGCATTTCTTTTCAACGATACGCGTGAAAATGAGGATTTCTTTAGTTTCGCGCTGGATCGTCCAAATGATTACCTTTTTGATTATAATTATTATGGACGTAGTGAAGACTCTGGACTCTTTAGCCAACAGTTAATTATTGCCGAAGGAGGATTTAAATCTCAGTTAGAACCAGCCTTTGCAAACAGTTGGATAACGACCGTAAACGCAAGCACCAACATTTGGAAATGGATCTACGCTTATGGCGACGTAGGGCTCGTTCACAATAAAGCTCGTGGCACAAATACTGTTTTTGACAGTGGAATACGTCTTAGTTTGGTGGCTGATTATTTTGAGCTTTATTTCCCAGTATATTCCAGTTTGGGCTTTGAACCAAGTTTGCCACATTACGATGAGAAAGTTCGATTTATTGTAACCATAAGCCCAAAAACTTTATTAGGGCTATTTACTAGAAGATGGTATTAATCTTCTCCTAATTTCTAACTATTTGTAGTTATTAAGTGTTTTCAAAAACTTCTCGTGCATTGCATCAGTATAGTCTAAATGGGTCACAATGCGAAGTTTTCCCTGCCCCATTCCACTAATTTTTATGTTTTTCTGAAGCAAATCGTTCATGAATTTTTCTTCAGAAACAGTTTCAGTGAGATAGAATATTACAATATTCGTTTCGGTTGGCTCCACTTTTTTTATGTAAGGTTGCTTTAAAAGCATTTCTGAAATTTCCAAAGCTTTTTTATGGTCTTCTTCCAAACGCTCAAGATGATTATCCAAAGCATAAATGCCTGCGGCAGCCATAAAACCTATTTGACGCATTCCACCACCTAGCACTTTTCTGACCCGCATGGCTTTTTTCATTATTTCTTTTTTGCCAATTAGAACACTTCCCATTGGTGTGCCCATACCTTTGCTAAGACAAACAGAAATTGTATCGAAAATCTTTCCATAATCTTTAGGGTTTTGCTTTTGAGCAACCAAAGCATTCCAAATTCGAGCTCCATCCAAATGAAAGCCCAAGCCGTGTTTATCACATACTTTACGGATTTTTTCAATTTCAGAAAAATCATAACAAGCGCCGCCACCTTTATTTGTTGTGTTTTCCAAACAAACCAAACTTGTTAGCGGACTGTGGTAAAAATCGGGGGGATTTATGTTCTCCTCCACTTGCGCGGCAGTAATCATCCCGCGGTTGCCGTCAAGCAATTTACAGGAAACCCCGCTATTGAAAGAAACTCCACCTCCTTCATAATTGTAAACATGCGCCCATTTATCGGCAATCAACTGTTCTCCTGGCTGGGTGTGCATTTTTATGGCGGCTTGGTTGGCCATACTTCCTGTTGGAAAAAAAAGTGCTGCATCCATCCCGAACATCTCTGCCAGTCTTTGTTCCAGTTTGTTGGCTGTAGGGTCTTCTTTATAAACATCATCACCCACTTCAGCATTGATGATGGCTTGCATCATTCCCTGCGTGGGGCGGGTTACGGTATCGCTTCTTAAATCTATAATCATAGTTTAATTTTCTCTGAAAAATTTTCCGTTTTCTTCAAAATGCTTTATCATTTCTGAAATATCTTCATCTAACTTAATCAACAACAAAGACTTATTGTGGTCTGCATTTATATTTTTGTATTTGGAATTGTTTGTCAAATCAAATTCCTTAAAGCTTTTTTCAAAAGCATTACCCTCAAAAATAAATTTATACTCTTTGTGGCAGGACTGTACAGACATATTATCAAAGGCATTGTTGTCTATCTTTTCAGCTTCAAATGGCTTAACAACTTCTTTTTTTAAGTCTTGCTTTTCCTTAAGTGCTTTTTTAATGTTTTTACTCATACCAATAGGGATAGGTATAAAGCTTCCACAATTATCAAATTTTTGAAACTTCAGTTTGTCTTCATCTTCCTTCCAAAAAACATAGATTGCATAATAAGTTGATTTCGAGGCGCAATGCTTTCCGTCAGGCATTACGAACATTTGGATATTTCCATCACAATAATCCTTTCTTAAAAAATATTCTGGATTTTCCTGCATTTCAAGCTCAGCCATTTTTTGCGCTACAAGTGCATCAACAAAGGCTTCATCGTTTTGTGCGAAACAAATACACGTTATTAATAATGCAAAAAAGGGTAGGATTTTTTTCATAAAAGAGGATTCTTAAAGAGATTTACTATTTCAGAAATACATATTTCTAAGAAATTATAAAATTAGCCGAAAAATACTTCTCCCTCACAAAGTTAATAGTATTTTTGCTGAAATTCTTACCCCATTATGACCACAACAGACCAAATCAAAGACCTTAAGACACGGTTAGATGCCTTGAGGCACTATCTTTGACATTGCTGGCAAAAGCATAGAAATTACCAACGACGAAGAAAAAACATTTGACCCCAATTTTTGGAACAACCCGCGCGAAGCTGAGGCTTTTATGAAAGTGCTGCGCACCAAAAAGAAATGGGTCACCGACTACGAAACCGCTACAAATCTTACTGATGAAGCTGAAATCCTGCTCGAATTTTATAAAGATGGCGAAGGCAAAGCAGAGAATGTAACTATTGCTTATGAAAAGGCAGAAAGTGCAATTGAAGCTCTGGAATTCCGCAATATGCTTGGCGAAGAAGGCGATGATATGAGTGCCGTACTTCAAATTACAGCGGGTGCCGGCGGTACCGAAAGCTGTGATTGGGCACAAATGCTGATGCGGATGTATTTAATGTGGGCCCAGAAAAACGATTATAAAGTAAAAGAGCTCAACTTTCAGGCTGGTGATGTTGCTGGAGTGAAAACCGTTACATTGGAAATTGAAGGAGAGTACGCTTTCGGTTGGCTAAAAAGCGAAAACGGCGTGCACCGCTTGGTGCGTATTTCACCTTTTGATAGCAATGCGAAACGGCACACTAGTTTTGCAAGTGTTTATGTATATCCGTTGGTGGATGATACTATTGAGATTGAAATAAACCCAGCCGATATTTCCTGGGATTTTGCCCGAAGCAGTGGTGCTGGCGGTCAAAACGTAAACAAAGTGGAAACCAAAGCCATACTTACCCACCACCCTACAGGAATTGTTATTCACAACAGTGAAACCCGAAGCCAATTGGATAATCGCGAAAAAGCTATGCAAATGCTTAAATCGCAATTGTATGAAATTGAATTGCGGAAACAGCTTGCCCAACGCGCCGAAATTGAGGACAGTAAACTAGCCATAGAATGGGGCTCACAAATACGCAACTATGTTTTACACCCCTATAAACTCGTAAAAGACGTGCGTACCGCCCACGAAACTGGAAATACGGATGCAATGTTGGACGGCGAGATTGATGGATTCTTAAAAGCTTATTTGATGATGACTGGGCAGAAGGAAAAGTCGGATGAACTATAATTACTATTTATATTTTAAAACTTTAACTTGTAAATATTAACTGCGCTTTCTTCCCACAAAAAAATCTGAAGCCCAAAATATCAGCAATAACAACACGAATATTCCGCAAATATATTTTGCGGGCTCCAGCCCTCCATCACCAAGGCCAATGAAACCAATAACTCCAAAGACTATAGCCAAAATTATATATGTTGCTTTCCAGTGAAGCATAGGAAGAAAATAGGTTTTGGTTGTTTAATTGTTCGAATTAAAGTTAAAACAATTTTCCTTTAATTTTAACAAAAATGGAAACAATTTTAACACAAAACGTTAATTTTCATCTACTTTAAAATAGCTTTTAGCAGAAATAAATTGTCCAGAACCGGTATAACCTTCTATAGTTACTTCAAAGTCTCCTGAAACATCTGAAGTAAAAAAGGAAGTAGAATAACTTTCTTCTTCAAATGTCAGATCAGGTTTCCAAAGCAATTGCACCCTAAAATCCGGAATCCTTGAAAGTGCAGCTTTATTGTTATAGTCTGTTTTATACTGTACTTTTTTCTTGATAGCAGGAGGTAAATCCAGTTCTTTAACATTGCTTGATAAAGTAGGCACAAAATCTCCTTTTTTTGTTATCACGGAAATAATGCCGCTATATATTTTTGGGCCATAGCGGTAAGGCTGGGTAATCACTCGAATACTTTTTATTTCACGTGCGTTGTAGCTTAACAAATCTTCGTTGTTTTGAACTTGCATCCCATCCATAAGTACCAATGGTGGAATATCATTAAACTTAGCAACTCCATTTGGATTGTAGGCATTATTTACTGAAAACTTAATGTTTTCACCCGCACCACGAACTGCAGCTAATGTAACAACTTCAACAAATGTTTCCTTAACTGTGGGAAAACGTGTGTAATCATCCAACTGAAAGACTGTACCCAAGTTGTCGTAAAAAGCAGGATTTATTTTGTTGCTTAAAATGCTGTCTTTTTTAATATCAAAATAGGCATTCTCAATCTGAACTTGAATGCTTCGCTCTTGCAGCCAATCATTTAAATTAGCTTCCAACTTCAATATTTTTGGATCGCTTTCGCCCAAAATGAAATCATTTTTGTCCAAAACAAATGAATAGGTGTTTGAATCATTTTCAGAGTCGTTCAATTGTATAATACTTTTATCCGTATCATACCCTTCTGTTACCGAAAAGAAAAACCTTCCATTCGCATCGGTTTTTGCTATTTTAAAGACGAAATCCTTTCCTGGAATAGTGAGTGAAACCTCTTTGTTTTTTAACGGTTGGCCATCTCCGTTAGAAAGTAAAACTCCCGAAATTAGCTCGCCACGAATTTCTGGAACATAAAATATTCCCGAAGAAACATCTTTCACCTTTGTTTCAACCTTACCAGAAATTTCTATTGGATCTAATTTTCTAACTGAAAGAACGTAGTTTCCACCATTGTTATTTAAACGGTTTTCAAGACTTAAATTCACTTTTTCGCGAAAGCCATAAGATTGTTTATCTGAAGTGATTTTTATAGTTTCTTCATTGCTTTTTACATTAGAAAATTCTGAAGTACTTTTTGATGCAAATTTCACTTTAACCGTATCTGCCGTTTTCTTTATATCAGTGGGTTTTATAAAGGTATTTATAATGTAAATATTCTTTTTAAAATAGGCTTCTTGAAGGTTATTCCTTGAAAAATTGGTATAGCCAATAAGATTGTAAACACCTGACTTTAATGTGGAAGGAATAAAGAAATCTCCATTAGCCATTCCATCTTCAACTTTCAATTTATGGCTAAAAACAACGGAATCGCTCTCGTTTCTTAGGGAAACATACAATATTTTACTAAGCTTGCTTTCTTTATTTGCAGCATCAAGATTGAAGGCTTTGTATTGAAGCAACTCTCCTGCCAACAATACGTTTGAGTTTATAGAAAGTACAACCTTTTCTTTCGGGAAAACATTTATATCTTCAGACACATAATGTTTCGGAATTTGCGCTGTTGCCACAAAACCGAAAAAAATAAACAATACGAGTATTAGTTTTTTTGTCATATTCAATCTTCCCAAAAATCGGGTCTTACATTTGATGAAAAAGTGGTACATAAACCGCATTCTGGCTGTACAACTGTATAAAGAGTGCCTTGAGCCAATCTTATAACTTGATAATTTTTTAAAGTGATATAATAATATAATGCTTCTCGCTCATCTGGATCATTATCTAAAGTGGTATTATCGTTATAATCCAACACTAAAACCTCACAATCCACAAAATACGGTGGCTTTGGCAATCCAAAATCTCCATAGTTGAAATATATCCTCTTTGATGTCATGGAAGAAGCTTCAAAGAAGCCCAAAACCTTTTGATCTGGATTTGCTTCATAAATAATATTTCCTGCTACATAGCCAGGCTGGCCTTGAGACAATAAGCTTCCTACACTTCCTAGTTCTTTCACTATTTTATAAAAAGTATACGCTTCAACACTTTGCACATATTGTTTAACCAAAATACTATATCGTGTCTGTATTTTTGGATCAAGTTTTGAAAGATACCGAACTGGAAAATGAAAAACTCTATTTTCATTGAGCTCTGTAGTTGTAGTTTGCGTAATACCTGTGGAAATTTCGGAAGAATAACAAATTAGTTCTCGTTCTCGTTCTATAAGTTCCACATCATAGGTGCCGGTAGTTGGGTTGTAGTTTTTAATATTCGCTATGAAACGCGATGGATTAGGAGTTGTAATTTTATAAGTTTCTTCATATTCGTACCGAAAATATTTTGAATTCCCTGTAGGGTCTTCTGTATTTACCAAAACTTGTACGCCATCCTTATCATCAGTAGGGTCAACAATTCTTTCAGTATAAACTTCGTCCATTTCCACAACTGGCGGTAAAACAACGGAAGAGGAAGTGTAACGTTTTCCATCTTGAGTAACAATATTTAAAGTGTAGGAAGTATTGGGTTGGGCACGGAATGATTGATTTGAAATATAGAAGCCGGTGTCATTATCCTGAGAAAAACTAAAATTGTCTCCATTATTGCTAACAACGGTTACAGTTGCATTGTTTTCTATTAAAACCGAAGTGTCTTCAAGAGATGAAGTTCTACTGAGTTTTACAATCTGTGGCTTCAATTCATCGGTAATGGTGCTTTCCACCACCAAAACGTTTTCATAGTTAACCGTTTCTATTTCATAGGGTTCGGTGCAACCCATTTGAAAAAGAAGTATTCCGAATAATAGTGTAAATAAAATCCTTGTCTTCATCATCCTTAAAACTTAAAGTTATACGTTATGGTTGGAACTGGCACAGAAAATATTGAGGTTTGATATGCTTTTATCTGTCCTTCCTCATTCACAAAAAATACAGAATAGGGATTGTTCCTTCCCAAAACATTATAGACCGAAATATTAATAAAACTGTGTGCTAATTTTTTCAACTTGTGATTGCCTTCAATATTTACACCCAAATCAAGCCTGTAATAATCTGGAATGCGGAATTCATTACGGTCACTGTATAGTACCTGTTCTTCGCCAGCAATAACATATCGGCCAATTGGGTATGTAATTGGGCGTCCTGTTTGATATGTAAAATTCCCTGAAAAGCTGAAACGTTTGGTAAGTTTATAGTTTGCAACCACCGAAAAATCGTGAGGTTTATCATAATTTGCAGAGAAAAACTCACCATTATTAACACGTTCCTGCATAAGCTGGCTATCTAATTTCACTAATGAGCGTGAATAGCTATAGCCCAAATATCCATTGAAACGTCCTGAATTCTTTTTCACAAGAAACTCAACACCGTAGGCTTTTCCTTCACCTTGAAGGAGTTCCGTTTCAAGATCTTCATTTAAAATTAACTGTGCGCCTATTTTATAATCCAAAAGGTCTGACATTGTTTTGTAATATCCTTCAATACTGAATTCCACATCTTTTCCTGAAAGATTTTTGAAGAACCCCAAACTATATTGATTGGCGCGTTGTGGTGCAATGTTTAAATCTGAAAGCTTCCAAATATCCGTTGGAGATTGCGTGGTGTTTGTTGATAGTAAATGCAGATATTGAATAGTTCTGTTGAAACCGGCCTTGACTGAAAAATCGTTCCCCAATAAATAACGGGCTGAAATTCTGTATTCAGGACCACCGTATGTTTTTATGGATTCGTTGTTGCCATATTCTTTTACCTCAATTATAGAACTTTCGCTTTTTGGAACCCCATCTTCATAAACGTTTTGGGTTGCTGGGCCAAGTGCCGAATAAAAAGAGTAACGCAAGCCTAAATCGAAAAGTAATTTATCAGTAACTTCAAATAAATCTGCGAGATAAACGGCAGATTCCAGTCCTTTTTCACGATCAATTGTTTTTGCTTTCACATCAGAATTTGCCCCGATTGGTTCAATATTTCCAGGATCAATAGTATATAATTTACTGCTGAGGCCATAGCTAAGCTTGTGTTTGTTGCTCAATTTATAATTGAAATTAAGCTTGGCTTGATATTCGTTCAGTTCATATCCAAAATCGAAATTCTCATTGGCATCAGCTTCATAATTGATTCCATATTTGTATTGGCTGCTTACCAAAATGAGTTCTGCCCTACTCTTTTCACTGAAGTTATGGCCGTATTTTAAGGAAATCAAACGGTTATTGTAGTCAAATATAGAATCTGATGTTATGCTGAAACGGTCTTTGCTGAAGTAAAATGTACCTTGAATGTTGTTTTTATCGTCAATATTATGTTTGTATTTCACGATGCCATCATAAAAGGAAGCTTCGCTGTTTTTCAGTTCCTCTTCGTCTAGGCTTCTTAAAATCCAATCGGAATAAGTAGCTCTAAATCCAGTAATCACAGACGCTTTTCCCTTTACTACGGGAACTTCCACAGCCAGATTTGCGGTTATTGGCCCCACGGAACCTTCGCCTTTAAACTTTTCCATATCGCCCGATTTGGTTTCAATGTCAAAAACCGAGGAAAGTCTTCCGCCGTATTCAGCAGGAATGCTGGCTTTATAAATTTCCAAACTCCCAGTTGTAAATGGATTTACCGCCGAAAAGAAGCCCAAAAAGTGTGATGGATTATATAGTACGGCATCATCCAACAAAATTAGGTTTTGGTCAGCACGACCCCCGCGAACGTTAAAACCGCTGGAGCCTTCACCTGTTGTTTTTATTCCAGGCATAGTTGTGGCTACTTTTAAAATATCACGCTCGCCCAAAACTAATGGAATGGTTTTTATTGCTTCAATGTCTATATTGGTAACGCCTACAACGGCATCGCGCACATTGGCGTCTTTTTTCGATTTAACTACCACTTCTTCCAAAGATTCAGTGTTTTCCCGCAATTCTATATTAAGTGAGCCATCGCCGTACATAATAACATCTTGACGTATCTTTTCAAAACCCAAGAGGTTTGTTTCAAGTTTGTTCAA
Source organism: Aequorivita nionensis (assembly GCF_046352995.1). GTDB lineage: Bacteria > Bacteroidota > Bacteroidia > Flavobacteriales > Flavobacteriaceae > Aequorivita > Aequorivita nionensis. The sequence goes on from NZ_CP130281.1 coordinate 3,048,688, forward strand.
ACCATATGGAAGACGAATGCTAAAATGACCGTCAGCATCCGTTACGGCATACTTGGTTCTATCAGTAGTTGATATGGAAAGATTTTGCAGTGGTTCGCCTGTTTTTGAATTTTTAAAAACACCTGTGAGCACATAGGTTTTGTTTGCAGCATTAGGACGCTGTTTTCCTATAGTTACCAATTTTCTTTGTTGAACGGTTTGCCTTTCAGTATATTCTTCTTGAAAAATTGGAGCATTATTGTTTTGTTCAATCACCTTTTCGTCAGGCTTTGCTTCGTTGAAATAGTCTGATGGCAATTCTGTGTAAACGTATGTATTATTCAATAGAATTACATTTCCGTCCTTTAAAACAAAATTGATGTTTGTATTGCTAAAAATTCCATCCAGAACTTTTCTGAGAGACTCATTTTCAAAAGTTTTTGTTACGAAATAACCTTTCAACCAAGATTCATCAAAATAGAACTTTTTATTTGAAAGAGTTTCAACTTTTAAAACCGCTTCTTTTAAAGATGTATTGTTGAAAGATGCCGTTATGTTTTGCTCGGTTTGCGCAAACAAACCAATAGAACTCAATAAAAATATAGCGATGGCAAAAAATCTATTTCGCATAAAAAGTTTCATCTATTTATTGTTGGATTTTTTCAATTTCTAGCCCATCAAGATATTTCACCAGTTTAATCATAAAACTGTCAGGGTTTGATTTATAAAGGATTTTATAGGTCTTGTAAAAATTGCGTATTTCTTCTTGTTTTTGAGGAAGCAATTTCCGAAGCTCTCTTTCTGAGCTAATAACTGTGTAGTTATCACTATTCTTCAATACATAAAAATCAGCTTCAGAAAATTTATATTGTATTCCACTCTTCAAAGGCTTGTCTTTTTTCTTTTTGGTGTGTTTAATATAAAGATCCAGATTATTTCCTATGTAGGCAGCTTCAAAATAACCATTAGCTGCTAGACCCAAATTGGTATCTGCCAATCTAATAAAGTTGCAGTTGTAAATGGAAAAAGACTCAACAAATTCTGGAATCAATTTCACATTGAAAATGCTCAAATTATCATCAGAACGCGTTAGTAAATTATCGTCTAAAAGATCGTATTTCAAAAATACATTTACATAATATTGGCCGTTATAAGTTACAGAGCCCTTAACATAATCAAAACCATTAAAGTATCTATAAGTTCCGTCGGTGTTTAAAAACAGATCCGTGAACTCTGTTCCGTTGAACAGACCAGTATTGTCCAGACCAACTATATCATCATAGGTTTCGTATATTTTGTCTTGAGAGTTGATTTGGGAAAACGCCCCGATTCCAACGAGAAGAAAGAGCGAAAAAGAAAGAAGCGTTTTTTTATATACCATTTTTATTTTTTGCGATTTTAAAAGTACATAAAATTGGTTCTCATTTGAAAAAAAGAGTTGTTAAACCTTCAAATAAATTTATTATCAATAATTTTTAATCGATTATTGAATATCAATGGTATTTTTACTTCCAACTAATTTTTCATGAAAGCCGCATCATTAAAAGAAATAAAAACCGAACTCAACCAGCGTTCCACACAAGAATTGTTGGAGCTTTGCCTTCGACTTTCAAGATTTAAAAAGGAAAACAAGGAACTGCTCACCTATTTATTGTTTGAATCTGAAGACGAAGCAGCTTTCATACAAAGCATTAAAAATAAAGTAGATGAAGATTTTGAAACCATCAACACCAAGACTTTTTACCTTATAAAAAAGAGCATTCGCAAAGTTTTGCGGGAGCTGAAAAAATTTATCCGCTATTCGCAAAACAAAGAAACCGAAGTGGAACTCCTGCTTTATTTTTGTCACAAGCTGAAAGATTTCAAACCTTCTATAAAACGGAATACAACACTCACCAATCTATACAATAGGCAAATTGATTACATTTCAAAAAAAGTGAAAGCGCTACACGAAGATTTGCAGTATGATTATGAGTTGGAATTGAAAGAACTGGGGCCTTAAGCTCGAAAGGGAAAAATTAAAATTTTCAACTTATAACTTTAGCTTTTTACTTTAAACTTAAAAAAAAATATGACAACATTATACCACAACCCACGCTGCAGTAAATCACGTGAAGCCCTTCATCTTTTGGAAGAAGAAGGCGAAACCATAGAAATTGTAAAATATCTTGATACTCCGCCCACCCATCAAGAGTTAAAGCAAGTAATAGAACTTTTAGATATTAAACCAATTGCACTAATTAGAACTCAAGAAGCTGATTGGAAACAAAACTACAAAGACAAAAATCTTACCGACGAACAAATAATTGATATAATGGTTCAAAACCCAAAGCTGATAGAGCGCCCAATCGCCATTAAAGGCACCCATGCAGTAATTGGCAGACCGCCAAAAAAGGTGCTGGATATTTTATAGGTTTGTTTTTTTTATTTAACAGAAATTTAGCAGTTTCCAATTAAACCACGGCTATTTTCGTGGGTCAAAATTGCTAAAAATTACATGAAAATTATTCTCTCTATTCTGTTCATATTTGCCACGGTTATAGTAGTGGCTCAAAATCCTGAAAAAAAACAAATTACAGTTAAAGGAACTATTCTTGAAGAAGGTACAGACTATCCATTAGAGTATTCCACAGTATCATTCATAAACAAGCAAGGCAAGGTTGTTACTGGCGGAATTACAGATACAGAGGGTAAATTCACTATTGATCTACCGGCAGGCGTTTATACTGTTAAATATGAATTTATTTCATATAAAACCAAAGAGGTCCCGAACCAAAACCTAACTAAAAATACCACCCTACCAACCGTTAAATTAGCTTTGGACGCCGCCAGTCTAGACGAAGTTGTTGTTAGAGCCGAAACAACCGAGGTGCAAATTAGACTCGATAAAAAAATATACAATATTGGTAAAGATCTTACCGCAGGCGGCGCAACCGTTAGTGATGCATTAAACAACGTTCCTTCAGTAACAGTAGATGTTGATGGTGCCATTGCATTACGAGGAAATGATAACGTTAAAATACTTATCAACGGAAAACCATCTGCAATTGCCGGTTTTGGCTCTACGGATGCACTGCGACAGCTTCCTGCCGAAGCTATTGAGAGAGTTGAAGTAATTACATCGCCTTCCGCCCGATATGATGCCGAAGGAACTGCTGGGATTTTAAATATCATTCTTAAAAAAGAAAAGACGCTTGGCCTTAATGGCTCACTTAGCACAAGTATTGGCGTTCCTCTTAATAGTAATGCTTCAGGAAATATAAACTTAAGAACAGATAAGTTCAATATTTTTAATACAACTGGGGTTTATTATAGAAATAGTCCCGGAAAAGCTTTTTTCAACAATAATTATTTTTCCAGAACTTCTATTGATAGTCTTGGAAACCCAATTACAATTGATCCAAAATATGACCAGGTTATAGAAAATAGAAAATATGACCGAATGGGAAAAGGTTTCAATACCAACTTGGGTATCGAATATTTTTTAAGTGACCGATCATCAGTTACGGCTAGCGCTTTTTACCGCAAAGGAGATGGCAATGACGAAACTACCAACAATACGTTCAACTACAACGACAATAACGTTGAACAACAGATCACGAGAATTGAGAAAGAAGGCGAAGATGACGAAACCTATCAATTATCATTGAATTACGTAAATGAATTTAACGATAACGGCCACAAGCTTACCGCCGATTTTCAATATGAGAACGATACGGAAACCGAAACATCCTTTATCACGGAAAGACTTATTTTTCCAAGCATTGATCCACTGCCTGCAGAAGATATAATTCAAAAAGAAGACCAGAAAGAATATTTAGCGCAAGTAGATTATGTACTTCCCATAGGTGAAAATGCACAGTTTGAAGCTGGCTATCGCGGTAATTTTGAAGAATCTGTTACGGACTATACTTTATTTGAGGAAGATGGTATTTCAGGAAATTTTATAAGAAATGATAGCATTTCAAATATTTTCACCTATAACGAAAACGTACACGCCTTTTATTCACAATATGGAAATAAATTAGGAAAATTTTCTTTCCTGTTAGGGCTTCGTTTGGAAAATACTCAATTAAAGGGAAAAGTTGATGCTGAAAATATTTCTGGCAACACTGTTTTCGACTTAAATTTTGATAAAAACTACACGGGTCTTTTTCCAACAGTAAATCTTACCTATGAATTGAAGGAAAATGAAAACATAACACTTGGTTACAACAGACGTATAAACAGACCGCGAAACTGGTTCATCAATCCTTTTCCATCACGTGCAAGTGAAGCTAATGTATTCCAAGGAAATCCAGACTTGGATCCTGCATACGCAAGCGCTTTTGATTTGGGATATTTAAAGCGTTGGAAAAAACTTACTTTAACATCCTCTATCTATTATCAGTACGAAACCGATGCTTTTGAAAGAGTGCAAGAGGAAACCGGAGAAGTAACCAGCAATGGAATTCCCGTAATCCGTACTATTCCTATAAACCTTTCCACCAACGAACGTTATGGTTTTGAATTTGGGCTACTTTATAATCCTACCAAATGGCTTAACCTGAACGGAAGTTTCAACTACTTTCTTTTCAAAACAGAAGGGTTCTATAACAATATAGATTACGGTGCCGAAAACACTAGTTATTTTGGGCGTTTCAGCAGTAAAGTGAAACTTCCCGCAAAAATTGAATGGCAAACCAACGCATTTTACAGAGGCCCATCCAACAATTCCCAAACAGAATCTGAAGGCATTCTCTCCATTGATATGGCAATGAGCAAAGACATTATGAACGACAACGGCACTTTAGCATTAAATGTTAGTGATTTGCTCAACAGTAGAAAAAGAAATAGCCTAACTACTACAGATTCATTTACCAGTGAAAGTGAATTTCAATGGAGACAGCGCCAAGTTACACTAACCTTCACCTATCGTTTCAATCAAAAGAAACAACGTCAGCGCCCTGAAAGAAATGGCGGCGAAGATGAAGGTGGTTTTGAAGGTTAAACCGAGATTAATTGCAAATAAAAAAAGGGAACCAATTTGGTTCCCTTTTTTTTATATCTGTAAGTTGTGAAGTTACGATTTCAATTTTTTCTTTTCTTCACGCTTCATTTTCCAATTCTCATAAAGTGAGCCACCTATCCAATATGGAAGAATGCTAACTAAAAATATCATTAACCAAAAACCCATAGTAAGTATGATTAAAAAAGCAAGAAATCCTAAATATTGTTCAAATGTAAACATGATGTGGCGTTTTTAAAATGATGGTTCAAAGATAAAAGGTTTTTTTGTAAAACAACAACAAAAATTCCTGATTTATTCACAACAAATAAACAGCCGTGCGGGTTGAACAACTTTTGGCTTTTCGCTACCTTTGCATCAAAATAAAAGCTTTGAAAAAAAGTTCAATTAATTCAAAATAAACCATTTCACAATGCAATACAGAATAGAGAAAGACACTATGGGCGAGGTAAAAGTACCTGCCGATAAATTGTGGGGCGCACAAACAGAGCGTTCTTTTGAAAATTTTAAAATCGGTCCAAAAGCTTCTATGCCTTTGGAAATAATATATGGTTTTGCATATCTAAAAAAAGCAGCGGCATATACTAATTGTGAACTTGGCGTGCTTTCCGAGGAAAAAAGAGATTTGATTGCAAAAGTGTGCGATGAAATTTTGGACGGAAAACACGACGATCAGTTTCCGCTAGTAATTTGGCAAACTGGAAGTGGCACACAAAGCAATATGAATGTGAACGAAGTAATTGCGAACCGCGCACACCAACTTGCTGGAAAAACTATCGGAGAGGGAGAAAAAACTCTTCAGCCGAATGATGATGTAAACAAATCGCAATCCTCAAACGATACTTTCCCAACAGGAATGCACATTGCTGCCTATAAAAAATTGATTGAAACTACAATTCCAGGCGTTGAGCAACTTCAAAAAACGCTTTCAAAAAAAGCTGAGGAATTCAAAAGCGTTGTAAAAATTGGCCGTACCCATTTTATGGACGCCACTCCCCTAACCCTTGGGCAGGAATTCAGTGGATATGCCGCTCAACTTAATCACGGAATTAAAGCTCTTAAAAACACACTTCCACATTTGGCGGAACTCGCTTTGGGTGGAACTGCTGTTGGAACAGGCTTGAATACTCCAAAAGGCTACGACGTAAAAGTTGCTGAATACATTGCGAAATTTACAGATTTGCCTTTTATTACTGCAAAAAACAAGTTTGAAGCACTTGCCGCGCACGATGCTTTTGTGGAAAGCCACGGCGCGTTAAAGCAATTGGCAGTTTCACTAAATAAAATAGCAAATGACGTGCGTATGCTTGCAAGCGGTCCAAGAAGTGGAATTGGTGAAATAAACATTCCTGCAAACGAGCCTGGTTCCTCTATTATGCCTGGAAAAGTTAACCCAACCCAATGTGAAGCTTTAACAATGGTCAGTGCTCAAGTTATTGGAAACGATATGGCTATTGCCGTTGGCGGAATGCAAGGCCAATTTGAACTGAACGTTTTTAAACCTGTTATGGCTGCAAACTTCCTCCAGTCAGCGCAATTGATTGGTGATGCCTGTATTTCTTTTGATGTTCACTGCGCACAAGGAATTGAGCCCAATTACGAAGTAATCAAAAAACAATTGAACAACAGTTTGATGCTCGTAACTGCATTAAATCCAAAAATAGGGTATTATAAAGCTGCTGAAATAGCAAACACCGCCCACAAGAACGGAACTACTTTAAAAGAAGAAGCCGTTAACCTTGGCTATGTAACTGCGGAAGAGTTTGACGAATGGGTTAAGCCAGAGGATATGATCTAATTTATTAAAGATTTTAGGTTTTTTATACCACGAATTCACGAAATGTCATTTAACATTATTCGTGAATTCGTGGTTTTATATTTTATGCTTTTGACTTCTTCTTCCCATAAAACTTCTTATACCTAAAATACGATACAACGCTAAGAATCACTGCGAAGATTACAATATACCAAACAAATGTTGGAGTAGCAGGCGCATCGCCGCTTGCATAACTATGCAGACCGCTTAAGTAGAAATTCACACCAAAATAGGTCATCATAATGGAAGCGTAGGCGAAAAGTGCGAACACATTGAATGTCCAACGCCCACGTAATCCGGGAACCAACCTGGCGTGAATTACAAAGGCATATACCATAATACTGATTAGTGCCCAAGTTTCCTTTGGATCCCAGCCCCAGTAACGCCCCCAACTTTCGTTGGCCCATTGACCTCCCAAAAAGTTTCCGATGGTCAGCAACACTAAGCCAGCCGTCAATGCCATTTCGGTAACAACGGTCAATTCGCTGATGTTGATTTCCATTCGTTTATAATTACCTTTTGTGGTGAAAATCATAAGAAAAAGGGATGTTATGGCTAAGATCATTCCGAGGGTAAAAGGTCCGTAACTCATAACAATTACCGCCACGTGTATCATCAACCAATAGCTGTCCAAAACTGGCTGTAGGTTCGCTATGGAAGGATCCAACCAGTTTTCATGCGCAACCCAAAGGATGATTGCACCAACAAAGGCTGTTGATGCCACGGTCAAATCACTTTTTCGGCCAAAAGCCAGACCGAAAAAGACCGTTGCCCAAGCCACATAAACCACAGATTCATAGGCATCGCTCCAAGGCGCGTGGCCACTAACATACCAACGTAGCGCTAAACCAAGTGTCATTAATGTAAAGAAAACCCACATTAGTACTTTTGAACTCTTTATGAGCACTCGCAATATTTTCCTGTCTTTGAAAAGCTGTGCGATTATAAAGACAAACATCAAAATACCGAATATTGCGAAATATTTGTAGAGTCGGTTGAAGATATCTACTTTGTTGTAAATGGTCTCCGCACGAAGCTTGTTTTCTGAAGGCATTACTTCTTTTCCATATTTCTTTTGAAAATTGGTAATGCTTTCCAGTAATTCATCAGCCTGTTTATAATCGCCATTTTCACGTGCTTTCTTTAAACTATCGAAATACAGCGGGAGAATATTTTTGGCATACAACGAATCCATTCCCTTCAAATTCGCATCACCCAGTTCTGGGTATGACACCCACTTGTTGCCTTCATCTTCAGGAATCGGGAATATTTTTAGAATACTTCCGCTTAAAGCAGCATTAAGCAATGAAAAGTTTTCGTGCGCTTTTATAAAATCCTTTTGGAATTGGTTGGGATTTGTGGTACGTGTGGCAGCTTCCAAATACGGCTCTAATTTATAGTTCCCTCTTTCGTCAAAAAGGTCCAATAGCGCTATATCTTTCTGTCCATCGGGCACCCCAGCTACATGACGAATACTATCATTGCCTCTTTTTAAGGCAATTAGCGGTACTTCAACCCAAAGTCTTGGGAATTCCGTCATTGAAATAAAAACCTGATTTGCGTCCAGACCTTCGTAACTATCGCTTCGGCTTATTTTCCGCAATAATTCACTTGCAAAAGTGTTGATAGGCTTCATCCGACCATTGTCTTGAATTATCAAATGCCCAAACTTTGCCGCGTGTTCCTTACTAACAGCATTCGCTTTTATCAATGAATCTATTTGTTGTTTGGGAACCGCTGTGTGTGCTGGCTCTTTAATTTCTTGAGCCATACCTGAAAGTGAGACTAAAAACACCAATAGCATTGTCATTTTAGCCTTCTTTTTCTTAATACGATTCAGGATTTTTTCTAAATTTTTAAAACGGCTGCCTTTAAAGAAAAGGATTCCCATTAAACCTATATATAGGAAAAAATAACCTATATAAGTAATCCACGTTCCCCACAAATCATGGTTTACGGAAAGTATAGTTCCTCCTTCATCGGGGTCAAAACCTGATTGAAAAAAACGATAGCCATGATGGTCAAGAACGTTGTTCATAAAAATGTCTGCATCAAAATGGGTTTTGTCAGCATCAATAACAGTCACCTTGCTTTTAAAAGATGAATATCCTTTTTCAGTTCCAGGATATTTTTCAGCAATAAAATCGTTCAAAGTGATACTAAAAGGTAGGTCAATACTTTCAGAACCGTAGCCTGAATATACCTTCAAACCTGCAATTTCAGTTTCGGTGGGATTGATCGCCGTGCCTCTTCCACCTAAAAGTTCCACCGTTTTGGTTTCGCCTTTTGAAGAAATTTCAAGAATCAGGGCGTCTTGATTTGCAGGTTCCCCAGCTCCTGCTTTCACTATACCATAATTTCCTTTGGTAATGGGTTCTGGCACTACAAACGAAATTCCGCCCATTCGGTAAAGCGAGCGCAAGTTGAAAGGCTGCACACTATCTGCAACTACTTCTCCTTGAGATTGATCTGCCATTATCATATAATTTCCTTCAAAAGGACTGGAAATAGAATATTTTCCGTCTTCGGAATAAGTAATGTTTATTGCGCCATTTGTAGGTTTGTTTATTGCGAAAAGAATATTGTGAATATCAGAAACCTCACCTACTTTCACCCAATGGTCGTGTCGCTCCCCATCTCCAGATTCAACTATTTTTAGGTATTCCTCGCCATTTTCAGATTTTGTTAATCCCTCAATTGCACCCTTGATAAAGCTTTTGAACTTAATGGTTACGGGTTGGCCATTATAATCAGTATTTATCGTGAAATCATTATTAAGTTTTTCGGAAAGCCTTAGCTTTTTTGGTTTCAGTTTTCTGCGCTGCGCAACGCCATCAACCATATAATCACCATCAATAAAGATATCTAAATAGGCTTGGTCTGAAAGGATTGAACTTTCTGTTTGTCCTTCACGAATGTGCATTATACCTTCAAAACCTATATATCTAGTAACAAAAGCTCCAACAATGACCAAAATAAAGGCCAAGTGCAACATCAACGAAGCCCACATTTCGCGCTTGTGAAGATTATATCTAAAAATATTACCAACAAAGTTGATTACAAAAAGTAGCATTATGGCCTCAAACCACCAAGCATTATATATTAGCTCTCTGGTATAGGGCGTAGGCGGACTTTGTGAATCTGCGTCCATAAATGTTCCCGCTGCCATAGCGACTGCAAAAACGATAAATAAAACGGCTGTTAAACGAGTGGAGAAAAGAACGGAAGCAATCTTTTTTTGCATTATAGGGAATTTTGGCGCAAATTTAGGGAATTACGACCATTTAAGCTACTTAAATCTGTTAACTATTGCTCCTTTTGAGCACCTTCATTTCTAGCATTGAAAACGTTCAAGTGAATGAAAGTTCCCATATTTCGAGCGCGGTTTTTTGCAATATTTGCCGTCTCTCCTTCAAAAAGCTCATCAATGGTTTCATGCCAAAGATTAATCCACGTACCGAAATGAAGTTCGTTAATTTTGCCCCCCATCTTTTTATCTACCTCAATGTGGGCGTGCATAGGGTTTCCGAAATATTTTCGTTTAAAGAAAAGATTCGTTTCCCAGAAATCTGTAAGTAGTTCAAGATGGGTTTCCCAGTCGGTAATGATTTTGTTAAAAATAGGCCCCAGAAGTGGTTCCTCCCTAACTTTTGAATAGAATGTATTAACGAGCAAAGACACTTCTTCGCGGGATTCAATTTTCCTTTTCGCCATTTTTATAGCAAAGTTATTAAAATCAACAACATATTTGCTATTATACCAACAAGCAATAACCAAAATGCAAACTTTCTGTTAGAACCGGCAAGCAAAACTGCATTATAGGCCATACAAAGGGAAACACAAATTGTCAGTTCAATCCCAGAGACCAAAGATGTGCCCTGCGCCAAAATAGTCATAACGGCAATAGAACCAATGCAACTGTTCAAAATAATGGTCAACGGAATGTACATGTAAAAATCTTTTTCAAATTCGATTTGCATGGCTTTTATTGATAATGATTTCATAATAATATAGCTTTATTTTTAAGATGGTGTAAATTTACAATCCGAACCATGCTTCATTTTATGAGGCAAATCATAAACCCATGATTTCAGAAATTTTATTGTTGAAATACGGCGCTACTATTGAAAATGTTGATGCTTCCGAGATAATAATCTCAGAAAAAAAACGTGCCGACTTCTATTTTCAGATAAAAATTGGAGAAGTGAAAATGTTCAACTTGAACGAACAGGGAAAAGAATTTGTACAGGGAATTTTTTATGATGGGGAAAGTTTTGGCGAACCACCACTTCTTGGCGATTTTAAATATCCGGCGTCTGCAGTGGCCGTAAAACCAACAGAACTATACAAATTGAGCAAAACAAAATTGTTTGAACTTCTTGTAGATAATCCTGAAGTCAACTTAAAATTTACAAAAGCACTTGCAAAACGTCTTTATTACAAGGCAACAATTCTAAAAGAAATCTCTGTACATCCGCCTGAACACCGCATTCTTGCATTGATAGATTTTTTGAAAAACAAGTATGGCACTGAAGAACTTTTTCAAGTGGAACTGACCCGCCAGCAAATAGCAGATCTAACCGGACAGCGCGTTGAAACTGTTATCCGCGCCATTAAACAGTTGGAACTGGACGGCGAATTAAAACTCATAAAACACAAAGTGTTTCGTTAAAAATTTTAAAAAAACGCTAACTTCGCTAGATGATAAAAGTGATTTTTTTAGGCTTTGGAAACGTAAATAGTCATTTACTGAAAACTTTATATAAAACAAATAAAGTTGTTGTAAAACAGGCCTTTAATAGGAATTTTATTAAGATGATTTCGCCTTTTGAGAATATTCCTTTTACGGATGATATTTCAAAAATTGAAGATGCTGATATTTACATTATCGGGATTCCGGATGACGCTATTTCCAGTTTTTCTGAGTCCCTTTCCTTTCAAAATAAATTAGTGGTTCATACTTCCGGAGGTGCAGCAATGAATGTGCTTTCTTCAAAAAATCGCCGTGGAATCTTTTATCCACTTCAAACCTTTTCAAAACATCGAGAAGTGGATTTTAAAAATATTCCAATCTGCATTGAAGCTGAAAATTCAAAAGATTTGGAAATCCTGCACAGCTTAGGTAGATTAATCTCTGAAAATGTAGTTGAAATTTCCTCAGAAAAAAGAGCAAAACTGCATCTGGCAGCGGTGTTTGTGAATAATTTCGTCAATCACTTATACGAAATTGGCAGTGAGATTTTAAAAGACGAGGATTTGCCGTTTGAAATGCTAAAACCGCTTATCGCTGAAACTGCTTCAAAAATTGAATCGCTTTCGCCCAAAAATGCACAAACGGGCCCTGCAAGACGAAATGATAAAAAGACCATTGAAAAACATTTACATTTGTTGGAAGGAAGCCCTTACAAAAAAATCTATGAGCTGTTTACAGAGCAATTAAACCATAACTATGGAAAAGAGCTATAAAGAATATTTAAAAAACATAACGACCTTCATTTTTGATGTGGACGGCGTGTTAACAGATGGAACAATTCAAGTGAACACCCAGGGTGAAATGTTCCGAACGATGAACATAAAAGACGGCTACGGATTGAAAACCGCTGTTGACCAAGGTTTTAATGTATGTGTTATCTCTGGAGGTTCCAATGAAGGAGTACGTGTTCGACTGCAAAATTTGGGGATTAAAGACATTTTTTTGGGTACGCACCACAAGACCAAAATCCTGGAAGATTATCTAGAAACAAATAACCTAAAACGCGAAAACATACTGTATATGGGTGACGATTTACCCGATTTTGAAATCATGCGGGAAGTTGGTCTTCCCACCTGCCCTCAGGATGCCGTGCAGGAAATTAAGGCAATCTCAAAATACGTGTCACATAAAAAAGGAGGCAAAGGCTGCGTTCGCGATGTGATAGAACAAGTATTGAAAGTACAGGGAAAGTGGATGGCAACAGAGGGATTGAGCGCTAAATATGATTAGGAAAATGAAATCGAAATCGAAACTATAAACCCGATCTTGAATCTTGAATTACTTAAAACTCATCAGATATCAAAACCTGCTCTTTATAGCCTTGGCGCAGGTATTTTTAAAATACGGTCTTTTCCAACCTTTCGGGGCAGAAACCACTCTTAATTCCTTCACCTTTACATTGCTTATTTTGGCTACACTTTGCATAGCTGCCGCAGGAAACATCATCAATGATATTTATGATGTGGAAATTGACAGAATCAACAAACCGAATAAAGTTTTGATCGGTAAAAAGATTTCAGAACGTAGCGCAAATCGTCTTTTTATAATTCTTAATGTAATTGGTGTTTCCATAGGCTTTTTTCTTGCCAACAGCATCGGCAAACCTAGTTTTGCTGCACTATTCATTGTTTTTTCGGCCTTGCTCTATTTATACGCTTCCTATTTAAAAGGGATGCTGCTCATTGGGAACATCTTGGTTTCCGCTTTAGTAGCGGCAAGTTTAATAATTGTGGCGCTTTTTGATTTGTTTCCGGCAATTACATCACAAAACCAAATCCAACAATCTGTAGTTTTCAAACTTGTTTTGCATTATGCAATGTTTGCATTTTCCATAAATTTAATTCGTGAAATTGTAAAAGACCTACAAGACATAAACGGCGATAAAAAAGGTGGAATGAATACTTTAGCTATCGCGCTAGGTAGAAAAAGGACAATTACCATAGTATTTGTTTTGGGCGTTTTTATGGTTTTAGGAGTTGTGCTTTATATGTATGAGTATTTATACAACAAGCAGGTTTTATTGCTGTATTTTCTTTTCGGTATTGTTGCTCCGCTGCTCTATTTTTGTATAAAATCATGGGATGCTGGCACATTAAGGGAATACGCGTTTCTTTCAAAACTTTTAAAAATGATAATGTTTTTGGGCATATGCTCCATTCCGCTCTATCAATTTGTAATTTTGAAATAATACACTCAAAACTTGAACTCGAAATCTGAACTTATAACTTGAAACCTCAAAGATGCTTCGCGAAAAATTAAAAGACTATAATATTATTCTCGCTTCGGGTTCACCGCGAAGACAAGCATTTTTTAAGGAGTTAGATTTGGATTATACAATTCATGTTAAAGAAGTTGAAGAAACATATCCTCCTGCATTAAACCATTCGGAAATAACAGATTATCTGTCCCAACTTAAAGCTTCAGTTTTTAATGATTTAAACAATAATGACATTCTAATAACAAGTGACACTATTGTTTGGTTAAACAAAAAAGCTCTTGGAAAACCAAAGGATTTTAATGAAGCCAAGACGATGCTTCAAGATTTGAGCGGTGAAATGCACGAGGTTATCACTTCAGTGAGTTTTACTTCAAAAGAATTTCAGATAACTGTAAACGATGTTACAAAAGTTTGGTTTAAACCACTTTCTGAAGAAGAAATTGATTTCTACATCAAAAACTACAAACCCTTTGATAAAGCAGGAAGCTATGGCATTCAGGAATGGATTGGGTACATTGGCATTGACAAAATTGAAGGTTGCTATTTTAATGTAATGGGGTTGCCAACGCGACTTGTTTATAAAACGTTAACCCAGATTGCCAACCGTTGAATTTGTGCTATTTTTGAGCAAAATTCTTCGAATAATGAACTTTTTCAAACTTTTTCCTCTTTTCGTTATTTTAACCGTGTTGAACAGTTGCAATTCTTCCGAAGAAAATAGTGGTTCATTAAAGATTTCAACTAAAAAAGAAGCGTCTAAAACTGCGACACCAAGAACTGTTTCAAAAGAATTTAAAGATTATTGGTACGACGGTACAGCTGAAATCACTTCATACAGTTTAATGCAGGAACGTTACGGCGAAATTCGTGAGGGAACGGCTGTAAACATCTTCGTTTCTGAAGATTTTTTACCAGACGTTCAAGTAAAAGCGAACAGTTCTTCCAAGGAAAATATTTCAGTTTTGAAGTTAAACCAAATGAAGAATTTCAATACTGGCATTTATCCGTATTCAATAATGACAAGCACCTTCAGCCCTATTTCTGAAAAAGAGCATCCGCTAAAAGTTACAAACAGTGTGCAGGAATGGTGTGGCCAGGTCTATATGCAGCTTAACAATCGCGGGGATTTTGAAATAGAAAGTCACTCCTATTTTCAAGGCGAAGCTGACCAAAAGTTTTCATTAACAAAAACCTGGTTGGAAAATGAATTCTGGAACCTTATCCGGATCAATCCCGAAGAATTACCCACTGGTGACCTTATGATTGTCCCTTCTTTTGAATATTTCCGGCTTCGGCACAAAGAAGTCAAAGAACACAATGCTTTTGCCAGTCTAAAACAGGGGGATTCTATAAGCATTTACACTTTAAATTATCCAGACTTACAGCGCCAGTTGATGCTTTTCTTTCACAGTAATTTTCCATATGAAATTGAAAAATGGGAAGAAGTAAACGCTGCAGGCCAAAACGATACCCTGCGATTGAAAACAACAGCTACAAAGCTGAAAAGAATAAAAAGCGATTATTGGAGCAAAAATGGTAATGAACATCTAAACCTGCGCGATTCGCTTAAATTAAAATAATATTGAAATGATAAATCTAAAAGAATATTACCCAGAATTGATTGAATCTGCTATACTCATCGTGGTTTTAATTTTTCTGAGATTGATTCTGAAAAAAACCGTGCGCAATTTTGCTAAAAAAATTGAGCGTTTGGAACACCGTACAGGTTTGATTATGAAGCACGTAGATTTTGTGGCTTTCTTTTTATTTGTTTTAGGCCTTACAATGATTTGGGGCGTTGATTTCAGAAATTTAGGACTTGTAATGTCATCTGTTTTTGCTGTTATCGGGATTGCACTATTTGCACAATGGTCCATACTAAGCAATGTGACCAGTGGTATAATTATGTTTTTTACATTCCCATATAAAATTGGTGATTACATAAAAATCCACGATAAAGAAATGCCCTGTGAAGGTATTATTGAAGACATCAAAACGTTTCATATAATTCTTCACACCACTAATAATGAAATAGTTACATATCCTAACAGTATGATGCTTCAAAAAGGTGTAAGCATCATTAAACCTGAAGAGTTTTACGAACAGCAACAAGAACTTGATAAAAATAAGGAAGAACTGCCACACGAATAATTTTCACAAATAAGTATCTTTGAAGGGTTTCGAATAAATCAGCACTATAATTTTATGCATAAACAATTTTTTTACAGACTTCTATTTTTGTTTTTCACAATAGTTGCTACAGCTCAAGCTCCTAAAAAACCTACTGCTTCCGAAATATATCACGACCTTCAAAAATTAAATTTTGTTGGTTCAGCCTTATTCATCGCTGCACATCCAGATGATGAAAACACACGGCTCATTTCCTATTTGGTAAATGATGTACACGCAAACACAGCCTATCTTTCCATAACGAGAGGAGACGGTGGCCAAAACCTAATTGGCCCTGAACTTCGTGAACTTTTGGGTGTAATCCGTACTCAGGAACTTGTGGCAGCACGAAAAACCGATGGCGGACAACAGTTTTTTACCCGTGCCAACGATTTCGGTTACAGTAAAAATCCAGATGAAACCTTTGAGTTTTGGACAAAAGATGATGTGCTTAGCGATGTGGTGATGACAATCCGAAAATTTAAGCCCGATATTATCGTAAATCGCTTTGACCACCGCAGCCCAGGAAGTACTCACGGTCATCACACCGCTTCTGCAATGCTGAGCGTGGAAGCTTTTGATATGGTTGACAATGCTTCAAAATACCCAGAATCTGCTTCGGAATACGGTGTTTGGAAGCCACAACGTTTATTTTTCAATACTTCATGGTGGTTCTATGGAAGCCAGGAAAAATTTGAAAAAGCTGATAAAACAAAGCTCGTTTCGGTTGAAACTGGTAACTACTTCCCGGCCCTTGGTTTATCTAATGGTGAAATAGCTTCCTTAAGCCGCAGCATGCACAAATCGCAAGGCTTTGGCAGTACGGGCTCCCGTGGAACCGAAACTGAATATTTGGAATTGTTAAAAGGTAGCAAACCAACGGATAACAATCTTTTTGATGGTATAAACACCAACTGGTCGCGATTTGAAGGTGGAAATGAAATCGGAGCTATTTTAAATCCTTTGGAAGGAAATTTCAACTTTAAGAATCCTTCGGAAATGCTTCCACAATTGCTGAAAGCCTATCCCCTAGTTTCGAGTTTGAAGGATGCACATTGGCGAAACATTAAGCTTGAACAACTGAAGCAATTGATTCTAGATTGCGGTGGAATTTTTATTGAAGCCGCTTCCGAAGCAAATTCGGTTAATCCGGGTGAAAATTTTAAAGTTAGTATTGAAGCCATCAACCGCGGGAAAAATAATGTGGTTTTACAGTCAGTAAAAAATTCAGAAGGAAAAACTCTTTGGGATACCCCTGAAATACTTCCATTCAATGACAAGAGAAACATTGAAATAACCGTTAATTCCGCAAAACAAAATCCGCCATACTCTTCTCCATATTGGTTGAATGAAAAGGGAACGGTTGGAATGTATGTGGCGCCCAAAGAACTGATTGGACTTCCTGAAACTCCAGTTTTAGAAAAAGTAGTTTTTGAACTTCAATTTGGAAATACAATCATTCCTTTCACAAAGAATATCGTTTATAAATTCAACGACCCCGTAAAAGGCGAAGTCTATCGTCCGTTGGAAGTATTGCCAGAAGTAACCGCTTCCATCCCAGAGAAAGTTTTGATTTTCGCAAGTGATGAAACTGAAATTGTTTCGGTAATTGTTCAAGCAGGAAAAGATAGCATATCAGGAAATGTGAGCCTACAGCACCCTGAAGGCTGGAAGGTAACGCCAGAGCAGCAAACATTTCAACTTGAAAGAAAAGGTGAAACAAAAACCTTCAACTATGCAGTAACGCCACCAAACGGGCAAAGCGAAGGTTATTTAAAAAGTGTTGTGAATGCTGAAGGAAAAAGTTTTGATAAAGAATTAGTCACCATTGATTACGAACATATTCCATATCAAAGTGTTTTGTTGCCTTCGGAAGCGAAAATTGCAAAGATTGCCATTCAGAAAAAAGGACAGAATATTGGTTATATAAACGGTGCGGGCGATGCCATTCCTGAAAGTTTAAAGCAGATTGGTTATTCCGTTACTACGATTGATCCTTCAAATATTTCAGCAGAAAATCTTCAGCGTTTTGATGCAATTGTTGTTGGAATTCGTGCATATAACACCGTTCCCGAACTTGCTTTTGCGCAAACTGCCTTGAATAAATATGTTGAAAACGGCGGAACAATGATTGTGCAATACAATACAAACAGGGGTTTGGTGACTGAAAATTTTGCGCCTTATAAATTAAAACTTTCGCGCGACCGTGTTACAGATGAATTTTCTGAAGTAAAAATACTAGCTCCTGAAAATCCACTTTTAAATTCACCCAATAAAATTACCCAGCAAGACTTTGAAGGTTGGGTGCAGGAACGCGGTTTATATTTCCCTGATGAATGGGCTAAAGAGTTTACACCAATACTGGGAATGCACGACAAAGGTGAAGCCCAAACAAAAGGCTCACTTCTTGTGGCCAAATACGGAAAAGGATATTATATTTATACAGGATTGAGCTTTTTCCGTGAACTACCAGCAGGTGTCCCCGGAGCATACAGATTGTTTGCCAATATGCTTTCAATCGGAAAATAATTCTAAAAAAAGTGACCGAAGAAAAACAAAAATTCGTCTGGAAATGGAGCTATACAATAGTGCTCCTATTTAATGCTGTTTATATCTATCTGTTTTATTTATTAATGCAAAACTTCGCCTAAATGCAGCAGATTGATTGGATTGTATTAATTGGAACCCTTCTTTTTATAGTGCTTTACGGTACCTGGAAATCACGTCAGCAAAAAGATGTGGGCGATTATCTAAAAGGCGGAAGCACCGCACATTGGTGGACCATTGGGCTAAGTGTAATGGCTACACAAGCCAGTGCCATTACCTTTCTTTCCACACCCGGACAGGCTTTTCACGACGGGATGGGTTTTGTGCAATTTTACTTTGGATTGCCAATTGCAATGGTTGTAATCTGTTTGGTTTTTATTCCGATCTATCATAAACTCAATGTTTACACTGCCTACGAATATCTTGAAAGTCGTTTTGATAAAAAAACACGAACACTTACCGCAATCCTATTTTTAATACAACGTGGTCTTGCTTGTGGAATTACCATTTTTGCACCTTCCATAATACTTTCGGCTGTACTTGGCTGGAATTTAATTTATTTGAATATCATCATTGGCGTGCTTGTAATTATTTACACAGTAAGTGGCGGTACAAAAGCTGTGAGCGTTACCCAAAAGCAACAAATGGCAGTTATTTTCTTTGGAATGTTGATTGCCTTTCTTTTAATTCTTAATTATCTACCGCTGGATATATCTTTTTCCAAAGCCCTTGAAATTGCTGGCGCCAATGGCAAAATGGATATTCTTGATTTTTCATTCGATTTTGATAATAGATATACCTTTTGGAGTGGAATTATCGGTGGAACTTTTTTGGCTCTTTCCTATTTTGGAACAGATCAAAGTCAGGTGCAACGCTATCTTTCCGGTAGAACTGTGAAACAAAGTCAGATGGGTTTGATAATGAACGGGCTGTTAAAAGTACCGATGCAGTTCTTTATTTTGTTGGTGGGAATTATGGTTTTCGTTTTTTATCAGTTTAACAGCTCCCCGCTTCACTTTAACCCTTCTGCTATTAAAGATGTTCAGAAATCTGAATATGCAGGCGAATACAAAGCTTTGGAAGTGAAAAAAGAAGCTCTTGACAAAAAATTGGCAGCAACCCAAATAAGTTATTCTAAAGCTGAAAGTGAATTAGAAAAGCAAAATTATATTTCAGAAATCAAAGAACTTAACACTTCTGAAAACCAATTGCGTGAACAATCTGTTTCGCTAATTAAAAAGGCAAATCCAAGTGCGGAAACCAACGATAAGGACTATGTTTTTATACATTTTATTCTTAACAATCTTCCACGTGGTTTGATTGGTTTGCTTTTGGCGGTAATTTTAAGTGCCGCAATGTCTTCAACCGCTTCAGAATTGAATGCGTTGGGCAGCACAACAACCATTGACCTTTACAAAAGAAACGTGCCGGGAAAAAGAGAAAAACACTATGTGGCAGCTTCGCGCGGATTCACACTTTTGTGGGGGATTATTGCCATTTTGGTGGCTTGTACGGCAAATTTATTCGATAACCTGATACAGCTTGTAAACATTATCGGTTCTATTTTCTACGGAAATGTTTTGGGAATATTTCTACTTGCGTTTTTTATAAAATTCGTGCGCAGCAAAGCTGTCTTTATCGCTGCTCTCATTACACAAGTAATCATTATCTATTTCTGGTATATTGACCTGATGCCCTATCTATGGCTGAATTTAGTGGGTTGTGCCATTGTAATGGGAATTGCGGTTATGCTTCAAGTTTTATTACCGAAAAACAACAATCCTGAAAAAATAATTTCTGAAGAATAATTATCCTGCACGTTTGAGAATAGTTGAAAACTGTTAATAGGCCTCGACTGCCCAATCAACCAGATATACCAACTATTTCCTAAAAGACAATTTCGAAATTCTATTATTACCCGAAGCAAAAGCAACGCTATCATTTACAAATTCAACAGCGAAAAAACCTTCTTTTGAAAGTTCTTTCCAGTTTTTTCCACCATCGCCACTAAAGGAAATTCCGGGCGAGCCAACGGCAACAATCCCCTGCCCTTGCGTTCCCGGAACAAATTTCACAGAGGAACGATAACCAGGTTCCTTGCCATTCGCAATGAGCTTCCAAGTTTTTCCACCGTCTTTCGTCATGGCTTTGTTGCCTTCGTTAAAAGGTTTGTCTTCCCAATTTCCGCCAAAAATAATCCCGTTGGTTTCATCTAAAAAATCAATACTGAAAATACCTGTCATTGCTTTGCCTTGAACGATTGGCGTGTCATAAATCTCCCAAGTAATTCCTTTATCTGCAGTGTGCATTACTCGCGATTTTCTTCCGCCTGTTGCTACCCAAGCATTATCGCCAAAGATTGCAATGTTACTATTGCTTGCTGCAAAGGCCGCTTCCCCATTTTCCACTTTTGGAAGGTTTTCACAGCGCATTTTTTTCCATGTATTTCCACCATCGCGGGTTATTATTATCGACATGCAATTTTCAACAGGGTCACCAATGGCAATGCCTTCGTTTTCATTCCAAAATTTCATGGAATCGTAGAAAACATTATCGCCTTTTTCGTTATAAACTTCTTCAATATTAGTGGCTTCGGTACCGTTGAAACCTATTTTATACAATACCGCTGGATTGGAAATACTCAACACAAAAACCGCTTCTTTTGTAGTCGCAATGGAACGAAAATGAAGTAACGAATCCCCATATTTTATTATAGCAAGTTTCGGCGTATCACCATCAATCAAGCCCACTTTTCCTTTATCTGCGGCAAACCAAACCCTGTTTTCATCCAAAGGTTGCATGGCGCGAATACTCAAACTATCTATAAAAACGGGGGTTATTTCAACTGAACTAAATTCAATTTCAGTTTTCTCCTCACAGGAAATGAGCGATAAGGCAGTAAACAGTATGAGAATAAAACGCATAGATTCAATTTTTTGTCAAAAGTAACAATTATAAAATTCCAAATAACATATTCCGTATTTCGTAATTCATAATTCGTAATTCGTAAATCGTATTTCGTATTTCGTATTTCGTATTTCGTATTTCGTATTTCGAATTTCGTATTTCGTAAATCGTATTTCGTACTTCGTAAATCGCATTTCGTATTTCGTATTTCGTATTTCGTATTTCGTATTTCGTATTTCGTATTTCGTAAATCGTATTTCGTAAATCGTATTTCGTATTTCGTATTTCGTATTTCGTATTTCAAAAATCTAACTTTAAAAAGATACCTTTGCAACCGCAAAACGCAGAAAATGAAACTACACAGAAATTTAGTATTCGCAACGATAGACTCCCTTGACTTAATTTTTAACGAAAACAAGCAAGCTGATAAAGTACTTAAAAACACATTGAAACGCGACAAACGCTGGGGTGCGCGTGATAGGGGCTTTATTGCTGAAACCACTTATGACATTGTGCGCTGGAAGCGATTGTACTCAGAGATTGCCGAAGTACGCGAGCCATTTGACCGTCCCAATCTTTTCAGATTATTTACTGTTTGGGCAACATTAAACGGAATAGCCATTCCAGAATGGAAACAATTTGAAGACACTCCAACCCGAAGAATTAAAGGGAAATTTGACGAACTATCAAAAATAAGAAAGTATCGCGAATCAATCCCTGATTGGCTGGATGAATTGGGGCAGAAGGAATTGGGAAAAAAATGGGACAAGGAAATTGCAGCATTAAATGAACAGGCCGATGTAGTTTTACGTGTCAATACCCTGAAAACTACGGTTGAAAAATTGCAGAATGAATTAGCAGATTTAGAGATTGAAACAGAACTCTTAAAAGGGTATCCCGATGCTTTGAAGTTAAAAGAGCGCGCAAATGTTTTTACGACTGATGCTTTTAAAAATGGACTGTTTGAGGTGCAAGATGCCTCTTCACAAAAAGTTGCTGAAATACTTGATGCAAAACCAGGAATGCGTGTGATAGATGCTTGCGCAGGAGCTGGCGGAAAAAGTCTTCACATTGCTACAATGATGCAAAACAAAGGCCAATTGATTGCAATGGATATTTATGAAAACAAGTTAAACGAGCTGAAACGCCGCGCCCGTAGAAACGATATTTTCAATATTGAAACACGTGTAATAGATTCAACAAAAGTTATAAAGAAGCTAATCGATAAAGCCGATAAAGTCTTGATTGATGCGCCTTGCTCTGGCTTGGGCGTTTTAAAAAGAAACCCTGATGCAAAGTGGAAACTGCAACCTGAGTTTATGGATAAAATTCGCGCCACACAAAAAGATCTTTTAGACAGTTATTCACGAATGGTAAAACCTGGTGGACAAATGGTTTATGCCACTTGCTCTATTCTTCCCTCGGAAAACGAAATGCAGGTGAAAGCTTTCTTAAGTCGTGAAGAAGGAAAAGATTTCACACTGTTAAATGAAGAAAAAATAATGCCAAGCAAAAGCGGATTTGATGGATTTTATATTTCTTTGCTTCAGAAAAAGAATAAAGATTAAATACAAAATTAGATTTATGAAAAAATTATTTACCCTACTTTTTTTAATCGGTTTACAAGCCGTTTTCGCACAACAACCCTATTATGATGATGTAAATCTTAACCTTACTGGGCAAGACCTTTATTTTGCATTACAACAAAAAATTGAAATTGCGAGCAATTCCTTTGATTATGGAGATACTAAGGAATCCATGAAAATAACGGATGAAGATCCTACAAACAACAGCAATGTTCTTTTATTATACGGTTACAACGATACCGACGGAAGCTGTACTACGGATAGAACCCGAAGCAAAGGTGCTTTTGGCGGCGGAAATTGTGAATACAATCGTGAGCATACCTTTGCCCGCTCTAACGCAAATCCACCAATGGGTGATGTTAACAACGGTTCTACTGGAATATTAGCAGATCCACAAAACATTCGCCCTACCGATCAAAAAATGAACGGGAACAGAGGCAACAAGAAGTTTGCTGCTGGTTCTGGCCATGCAGATTATGTGGGAAGTGGAGACTGGTATCCCGGTGACGAATGGAAAGGCGATGTTGCCCGTATAATGATGTATATGTACACACGTTATGGAGACCGCTGCTTACCTTCTTTAAATGGCTCCGGACCTTTACAAGGCTCAACAGATATGCTTCAGGTTTACCTTCAATGGAATGCTGAAGACCCTGTTACCGATTTTGAAGACCAACGAAATCCTTATTTGGAAACCGCTTACGGAAACCGCAATCCATTTATTGACAACCCATATTTGGCTACCCTAATTTGGGGAGGCCCAATAGCCGAAGACCGTTGGGGACTTATTGGCGTTGAAGAATTTATTGAAGATAACATTTCTGTTTATCCAAATCCAACCTCTGAAGTTGTTTGGGTAAGCGACAATACTTCTTTTCCGGTTGAAAGTTATTCGGTTTATGACATTTCAGGTAGAAAAGTGATGCACAATACATTTAACACAACTGAGAAGAAAGTAAATATTTCAAATCTTAACAGTGGAATTTACCTTATAGAACTCGTTTCTTCGGAAAAAAGAATCACTAAAAAAATTGTGATTCAGTAAATAAAAGAATTTTTAGAATGCAAAAAGAGCGGACAAACACCCGCTCTTTTTTTATTTCAGATAATATATCAGTCAAAGATTATTCAACAATAATCCTTCCTGTTTTAAATGATTTGGTGTTTGTACCACCTACTTTCACAATATAAACTCCACTTGCCGCTTCACTCATATCGAGTCTGGCTTTATACGAATCGCCTAATTTGTTAATCATTTTTACTTTAAGCTGTTGGCCTAAAATATTGTAAATTGCCAGATAAGTGGCGCCCTCATAAGCTGTTGTAAGTGAGACTTCATACTGTTTGTTTCCTTCGGTAGTGATTATTAAATTACCATTTCTAACGGAAAAATCATCAACACCAAGGGTGCCAATATTTGCTGTGTAATCTTCTGTTTCTCCATAAGTTGTTTCTTCACAGGCATCATTTGGCACAGGGCCATTCCAATTAGTTTTGGCTCGCATACGGTGTGGTCCAATTGCAGCTCCTGCTGGAACTACCAAATCCATAGTCACTGTATATGTTCCCGAACCTTGTCCAGACGCAATCTCTACATTATTTACAACTACCTCATTCGCAGTGAAATTATAATCATCATTAAAATCAATCCAAACTTTTACGAATTGATCCCCGTAATTAGTTGTTACTGTAAGATCATTCGTGCTGCCAGGTGCTAAATTTGCTATTAGGTTCGTAAAATCACCATAACCTTCGCAACTTGATGGATTGTTAATTTCTGCTACTGAAAACAATCTGAAGCCATCTCCAAGGGAACAATCACTTGTTGGCTGGCATAAAATATTTTCAATTACTGTGGAAACCGAATCATTAGATGCATTAGCATCTCCTCCCAAGGAAGTTGAAACTGTTACATTATATGTTCCCAAAGCAGAAAAATCTGCAGTTTGGGTAAAACTATAGGTCATTTCCTGCTCTGAAGCTATAGGTCCAGCAAATGTTTCAACCACGGGCGTACCGCCATCAATTACATATTGTACGTTAAAATTTGACTGTGAAGCAGCTCCAAAGTTTTTAATTGTTGCAGTAATAGTTTCATTACCCAAGCCTGATCCAGAAACTGGTGCGGTAATTTCAATTGCGCCTACGTCATTCGCCAAAAGATTAGTAACGTTCGTTGTAAAAGGATCGTTTGCTGGAAATTCATCTCCGGCTAAATTAGTTCTCACTTCAATAGAATACGTTTGCCCAGAAGTAGATAAATCAACCGTTTGTGCAAATGTATAAGTAGCAGTTGAACCAGCTGTAATAGTACCGGCAAAACTTTCAGAAGCCACCAAATTTCCATCCACACGAAGTTCCAAAGGAATATTGCTTTGAGAGTCGGTTCCAAAATTTCTTATGCTCACCTCAACAGTTTCGGCATTCGTCAACAGACCATTTACAGGTTGAATCAAGGCATTAACCCCAACATCTTTTGCAAATCCGCCAGAAAGCGTGAAAGCTGCAATCTGCGTTCTCCAGTTATTATTGGAAGAGAAATATTCCGCAGTATGCCAAAAGGTGAAATTATCAGGATCCATAGTAAGGTGTGAATAATCCCCAAATCTGTTTGAGAATGTTTGAACACCAGCACCGGGAATTATCTCGGTTTCAGCAACGGTCATTTGTCCTAAAGGGTCACCATCAAAACGTCCGGTATAGCGAATGGAAGCCTTAAGTGACCCACTGGCAACATTAAACGCCAAACCTATATTTCCTGCAGCATCCATTCCGGCGCTTCCCATAAAACGGCTAAGCCCATCAGCAGGTGCGTATGTTCCTTCTTGAAATATAGACCAGGGATTAGAAGCATCGTTTCGCAATTCTATCCATCGAATACCCGAAGTATCATTATTGTCAATATCTGTATTGAAAGTTATAACCCAACTATTGTGGTCTGCAAAACTGCGGTAGTTGGCTGCATAGGAAATTACACCGCCAATCATATCAATTTTTTGATCAGTTCCAGGTTGCGCAACATCCCCAGTGCCAAATGGCGCAAACACAGAGTTAAATGGATCTGTTGGAATTTCCAAAGGTGCAGAAATGGTTGAATTTGAGGTATTGTTCCAATCTAAATCAATTTCCCAAACTTTCAAATGGTCAAAGCTCACGCCCGACCATCCGTCGTCTTGAAGATAGGTAACATAACCAGGCGCATTTGCTGGAAAGTTAGTTCCCAAAAGATTTGCAGGTTCAGGGCTTAAAACGGTGTTTGTGTTTTGGGTGCTTCCAGGAAGTGGAAATCCAACAATTTTTGGACTTGCGCCACCAGCGAGCATTACATCTCTTTCTACCGCATAAACTTTATTGGTCGTGCCTATGTTTGCAGTGAGATAATAGGCATCGTGCCAAACACTGTAATGTGGATAATCTGGAAAACTTCCGAAAGTATATTGATATACGTTATAAGCTCCCGTTGGATCACCCGTTTCAGAAACACCAATTGCTAACGAATTTCCTAAAGAACCAAATTCACTTACAAACCAGCGGTCTGCAAGTTGGTCATACATAACTATTGGGTCTCCAGAATTTGAACCAATACCCAAGAAAGTTCCCAACGCCACAGGACCAACCAAAAGTGTTCCTGTTTTGCTGAAAATTTTCACAATAGAGTTTACAGAATGCACATAATGGTTTGGTCCTGCAGCACCAGTTGGATCTGGTGGGGTAAACCCTGATTCTGAAGAGGATGCTCCTATAAAGTTCTGTTCAATTGCACGCGTTCGTATTTCACCAAAACTTCTTTGAACATTTGGATCAATTCCATTAGGCAATGCATCTGCATTTACCTGCGGATTATAGCGGGACCTGTTGGACACCACTTTAATTTCTTTAATAGTTTGATCGTGATTTTCTTCTTGAACAGCATATTCACGTAAAGGAATAGTTTTTCCTATAAAAGTTCCGACGATAACCTCATCTGGCGGAAAAACTTGTTGGGCATTAACCCCAATACCAAATAGTAGAGCGGTTGCAAATAGTAGTTTTTTGAATTTCATGGTTTGTTTTTTAATTTTAAAGTAGGAAAGGTAACAGAAAAATTTTAGATTTTTTTAACTGTAAATCATTATTTTAAAGGATATTATTTTCTTTAAAATCGTTTAATTTAAAAAGCCGTCTCAAAATAATTTTGAGACGGCTTTTTCAGAAAAATTATTTTTAAAAATTATTTTACAATAATTCTTGCAGTTTTGACAGCCGTTGTAGTTTCACCACCAGCCTTAACAATATATACTCCACTTGCCGCGAAGGACATATCCAATTTTAAATGGTAAGCGCCATCTACTTTTCCAATAGGTTTAATACCTAATTCTTGACCAAGTAAATTAAAGACAGAAATATAGCCCATTCCGTCATAATCAGACACCAAGGTAACATCAAAATGCTTGTTGTCTGTACTGGTTATTAACAATTCACCATTTCTGATGTCCATATCTTCTACACTTAGAATACCTATGTTTGCAGTATAGTCTTCTGTTTCTCCAAAATTTGTATCCTCGCAAGCATCATTTGGCAATGGACTATTCCAGTTGGATCTGGCTCTCATACGGTGCTGGCCTAATGCGGCACCAGATGGAATAACTAAATCTAAAGTTTCGGTATAGGTACCAGCTCCTTGCCCAGGGGCAATTTGGATATTATCTACAACAACCTCATTTGCAGTAAAAACCGAATCATCGTTAAAATCAATCCACACTTTAATATATTGATTTCCAAAAGTTGTTGTTATAGTCAATTCGTTGGTACTATTTTGAGCTAAATTTGCGATAAGGTTAGTGAAATTGCCATACCCTTCACAGTCTGAAGGATTATTGATTTCAGCCACTGAGAATAATCGAATACCAAGACCTGCGGAACAGTTACCATTGGGCTGACAAATTAAATTCTCAATTTCAGAGGTAACCGCATCGTTTGAAGGATTTCCATCACCAGATAAGGAGGTTGAAACCGTAAGGTTATAAGTTCCCACTGTAGAAAAATCTGCAGTTTGTGCAAAACTATAGGTTGCTTCTTGCTCAGATGCAATAGAACCCGAAAATGTCTCTACCACAGGTGTTCCGCCATCAAGGATATATTGTACGTTAAAGTTTGATTGGTTTGTTGCTCCATAGTTTTTAATTGTTGCAGTGATGGTTTCATTATTGCCCAAACCTGGGTTAGAAACTGGCGCCGTAATTTCAAGAGCGCCTACATCATTCATAAACAAATTGGAAACTTCTTTGGTCAATGGGTCATTCGCAGGAAATTGGTCACCCGATAAATTGGTTCTTACTTCAATGGAATACGTTTGCCCCGGAGTTGATAGATCTGCGGTTTGTGAAAAAGTATAGGTGGCAGTACTTCCTGATGCAATTGTTCCCGGAAAGGTTTCACTTGCTATCAAATTACCATCAACACGCAACTGCAATGGTATGTTTGATTGGGAAGCAGAGCCATAATTTCGGATACTTACTTCAACGGTTTCTGCATTCGTTAATGTACCATTCTCAGGTTGAATAATAGCATTTACCCCAACATCTGAATTTAAACCAGATGTAATTTTAAATGAAGCAATTTGGGTTCTCCAAGCATTATTATTTGAAAAATAATCTGCAGTGTGCCAAAAAGTTAAATCATCTGGGTCCATTGTGGTATGTCCATAATCTCCATATCTATAAGTATTTGTTCGGACTCCATTTCCACTTACAATAGTATTTTCTGCTACTGTCATGGTTCCTAAAGGATCACCATCAAATCTACCTGTATAACGGATTCCAACTTTTAAAGTAGAACTTCCAATACTGTATGCAAGCCCAATGTTACCATAAATATCCATTGCAGAACTACTCATAAATCTACTATGGCCATCAGCTGGGGCGTAGGTTCCTTCTTGGTAAATTGACCAAGGATTTGAACTATCGTTTCTTAATTCAATCCATCTAATTCCACCTGTTTGATTATTATCAACAAAGGTGTTAAAGGTTATTAGCCAAGAATTATGATCTGGAAAACTTCTATAGTTTGCGCCAAAAGAAATTATTCCACCGTGCCCGGCAAGTTTTTGACCAGTTCCGGGTTGTGAGATCGCTCCCTGCCCAAAAATTTCACCTGCATCAAAAGGATCTGTAGGTATTTCAAGCGGAGCGGAAATAGTAGAGTTTCCTGGATTTGTCCAGTCCATTTCCATTTCCCAAATTTTTAAATGATCATTTGCAACGCCACTCCAAGCATCATCCTGAAGATAGGTAACATATCCTGGGGTATTAGGAGCAATGGTAGTTCCCAAAAGATTTGCAGCCTCAGGACTCTTAACTTGGTTTGGATTCACAACAATTCCAGGAAGCGTAAATATTACGATTTCAGGATTGGGGCCTCCGTTAAGTATTTCATCACGATCCAAAGCGAATGCTCTAGTTGTAGCTCCACCTAAGTTTACGGTTCCGTAATAGGCATCTGGCCACACGGCATAGTGTGGATAGTCAGGAAAACCACTAAAAGAATATTGGTAAACATTATAAGCTCCTGTAGGGTCGCTTGTGGCAGACACTCCAATTGCCAATGAATTACCACCGTTTATACTTCCAAACTCGCTCACAAGCCATCTGTCAGCCAATTGGTCATATAAAACAATAGGATCTCCACTATTTCCTCCAAAACCTAAAAAAGTTCCTAAAGAAATAGGCCCTACCAATAAAGTTCCTGTTTTACTAAATATCTTTACCAGTGAATTTACGGAATGAACATAATGGTTAGGTCCAACAGCTCCCGTTGGATCGGGTGGAAAAAAACCAGACTCTGAAGAAGAAGCACCAATAAAATTCTGCTCTATCGCCCTAGTTTGAATTTGACCAAGTGTCTTTTGAAGGTTATCAATTATAGTGGGCGGCACCTCATTGATTTCAATCTGTGTGGTAGATTCATTGGGTACTACCGTTAATGTTTGCGGGTCTAAATTAAGATTCTCCGGCATTGTGGGAAAATCACGCAAAGGCATTGTCTGGCCTACAAAAGTTCCCGAAATAACTTGTTCCGGTGGAAATTTTTGTTGGGCAAATAGGCTAATACTTAGCAATAGTAAAAATGCAGAAAGTAATTTTTTTTGCTTCATCTGTTTTAATGTTTAGTGTTTTTTTAATTAAGGTTGCACAAGGTACTATAATAATTTAATCTATGAAATTATAAACTAAAGACTTAGCCATGTTTTTTCAATAGATATAAATAGTAATGCCGAGATTTAAAATATTTTAAATTTGGTTACCTTTGCACCTTCGTTCACCATAGCTATTTCTGCATCGTAGGTTTAGCGAAGGTGAATCTTTAAAAAAACCAAATATTAAAAAGGATGATTCACTTTTTTGGGAATGTTGAAAACACCGTTTTTGCAGTCCAAACCCACGGAAATATTTCAGAAGAAAACACTAAAAAATTGGAGTGGCTTTTCGGCAACCAACCACAAATAAAGCAATCCGTCCTGTCCACAAACGCGACGGATTTTTTTGTGGGTCCCCGCGCAGCAATGGTTACGCCTTGGAGCACCAATGCCGTGGAAATCACCCAAAATATGGGTATTCCTGGAATAATTCGTATTGAGGAGTTTCACAACAACGCTGTTGAAAAAAGTGTTTTTGACCCGATGATTTCACAGAAATTCAAGCAATTGGACCAAGATATTTTTGATATCCACATTCAGCCCGAACCTATTTTGGAAATTGAAAATATTTCGGAATACAACCAAAAGGAAGGTTTGGCTTTAAATGCTGAAGAAGTAGAATATCTTGAAAATCTTTCCAAAAAACTAGGGAGAAAGCTTACAGACAGCGAGGTTTTTGGTTTCAGTCAAGTTAATAGTGAGCATTGCCGCCACAAAATTTTCAACGGCACTTTTGAAATAGACGGCAAGGAAATGCCTTCTTCCCTATTCAAACTAATTAAAAAAACATCTGCCGAAAATCCAAACGATATTGTTTCGGCATATAAAGACAACGTGGCTTTCGTAAAAGGACCGAAAGTGAAGCAATGGGCACCAAAAAGTGGCGATAAGCCTGATTGGTACGAGGAAAAAGATTTTGAAAGCGTGATTTCCCTAAAAGCGGAAACCCACAACTTCCCAACAACCGTAGAGCCTTTTAACGGTGCCGCAACTGGAAGCGGCGGCGAGATTCGCGACCGTTTGGCTGGCGGTAAAGGTTCGTTGCCTTTGGCGGGAACCGCAGTTTATATGACTTCTTATTCTAGATTAGAGGAAAATCGTCCTTGGGAAAAAGCAATGAAAGAGCGCGATTGGCTATACCAAACACCTTTAGATATTTTGATAAAAGCCAGTAACGGCGCTTCTGATTTTGGAAATAAATTCGGGCAACCCTTGATTGCGGGTTCTGTGTTAACTTTTGAACACGAAGAGGAAGCGAGAAGATTAGGCTTTGATAAAGTTATCATGCTTGCCGGTGGAATTGGTTACGGAAAAGCCAGTCAAGCCATTAAGGGCAAACCGCAGGAAGGTGATAAAATTGTAGTCCTTGGAGGTGATAATTACCGAATCGGGATGGGCGGTGCCGCGGTTTCTTCGGCAGATACAGGCGAATTTAGCAGTGGAATCGAGTTGAACGCCATCCAACGAAGCAATCCAGAAATGCAAAAACGTGCCGCAAATGCAATCCGCGCAATGGTTGAAAGTGATGAAAACCCAATTGTTTCCATTCACGATCACGGCGCTGGTGGACACTTGAATTGCTTAAGTGAATTGGTGGAGGATACTGGCGGAAAAATTGACTTGGACAAACTTCCTATTGGCGACCCTACCCTATCCGCAAAGGAAATTATGGGAAACGAAAGTCAGGAGCGCATGGGATTGATTATTGGTGAAGAAAATATCCAAAAACTGAAGAAGGTTGCAGACCGAGAACGTTCGCCAATGTATGAAGTTGGAAAGGTTACCGGCGATCAACGATTCTGTTTTGAAAATAAAAAAGGCGAAAAACCTATGGATTTCGCTTTGGAAGATATGTTCGGCAGTTCGCCAAAAACCATAATGAAAGACAAAACTGTAAACAGGAATTACAAAAATGCTGCTTACGAAGTTTCAAAAATAAAGGAATATGTTGCCCAAGTGCTTCAATTGGAAGCCGTGGCCTGTAAAGACTGGCTTATCAACAAAGTGGACCGTTGCGTTACGGGACGTGTTGCCAAACAACAAACTGCAGGACCGTTGCAATTACCATTGAACAATTGCGGCGTAATGGCGTTGGATTATCACGGAAAAGAAGGTGTTGCCACCTCAATAGGTCATTCGCCTTTGACAGCTTTAATTGATCCAGCTGCTGGTTCACGAAATGCAATTACAGAATCACTTACCAATATAGTTTGGGCGCCTTTAAAAGACGGATTGAAAAGCGTTTCGCTTTCAGCAAACTGGATGTGGCCTTGCAACAATGAAGGTGAAGATGCAAGATTATATGAAGCCGTAAAAGCAGTTTCAGATTTTTCAATTGATCTCGGAATCAACGTTCCCACAGGGAAAGATTCACTTTCGATGAAGCAGAAATATAAGGACGGTGAAGTAATTTCTCCTGGTACCGTGATTATTTCGGCGGCGGGAAATTGCAATGATATTAAAAAGGTTGTTGAGCCAGTTCTGCAAAGAAATGGCGGCAGCATTTACTACATAAATATTTCACAGGACGATTTTAAACTGGGCGGTTCTTCTTTTGGACAGATTTTAAGTTCAATCGGAAATGATGCGCCAACCGTAAAAAGTGCCGAATACGTAAAAACTGTTTTCAACACTTTACAGGAATTGATAAAGGAAGACAAAATACTTGCCGGGCACGATGTGGCCTCGGGTGGATTAATTACAACCTTACTGGAAATGTGCTTTGCAGATGTGAATTTGGGAGCAGATTTGGATCTTTCTGGTTTGGGTGAAAATGATTTGGCAAAATTACTTTTTGCTGAAAACTGCGGCGTTGTAATTCAAGCTTCGGATGATGCTTCAGTTGAAAAAATGCTTTCTGAAAATAATATCGATTTCAAAAAAATCGGTACTGTTTCCGAAAACGAAACGCTTCATATAAAAAACAATTCCGAAGAACTTACTTTCAGCATCTCAGAAATGCGCGATGTTTGGTACAATACTTCATATTTGTTGGACAGAAACCAAAGTGGTGAAACACTTGCAAAAGAGCGTTTTGACAATTATAAAAATCAACCGTTGAAATTCGAATTTCCAAAGAATTTTAATGGTAACCTCCCCTCCTTCGGAGGGGCCGGGGGAGGCCGACCGAAGGCCGCCGTGATCCGCGAAAAAGGAAGCAACAGCGAGCGCGAAATGGCATATATGATGCACCTCGCAGGTTTTGATGTGAAAGACGTGCATATGACCGATCTTATTGAAGGCCGAGAGGATTTGGAAGAAGTAAAGTTGCTTGTAGCCGTGGGAGGTTTCAGTAACAGTGATGTTTTGGGAAGTGCAAAAGGTTGGGCCGGATCGTTTTTATACAATGAAAAGGCGAACACGGCCCTAAAGAATTTCTTTGCAAAAGATGATACGCTTTCACTTGGTGTTTGTAACGGTTGCCAACTTTTTGTGGAATTAGGTCTTTTAAATCCTGAAGACGAAGAAAAACCAAAAATGCTTCACAACGATACCGGAAAGTTTGAATGTACATTTACATCGGTAAAAATTCAAGAGAACAATTCCGTGATGCTTTCCAGCTTTGCAGGAAGTACGTTGGGAATTTGGTCAGCACACGGTGAAGGAAAATTCAGCTTTCCAAAAGCGGAAAGCCACTATAACATTGTTGCAAAATACGGCTATGATGCGTTACCTGCAAACCCAAACGGAAGTGATTTCAACACTGCTATGATGACCGATAAAACTGGTCGCCACTTAGTAATGATGCCACATTTGGAACGTTCTACTTTCCCTTGGAATTGGGCGCATTATCCAAAGGATAGAAAAAATGATGAAGTTTCGCCTTGGGTGCAAGCATTGGTAAATGCACGAGAGTGGATTGAGAAAAATAAATAATCACTTTTTCTTTATATAATATTATAATTTAAATGAAATAATTTTAAGGAATGGTCCATTGGGTCATTCCTTTTTCTTTTCAGAGAGAAACTGAAATAATTTTGTTATTTTCACTTCCTTAACATTACTATCATGACAGACCCAAAAAGACTCTTCGACTTCCCATATTTTCAACTTGAAAAATACCCACAGGAAAAAGCACTCGTTACCAAATACAATGGCAAATGGGAAGCTACATCCACGCAGGAATACATAGACAAGGCAAATGCAATAAGCCGTGGTCTATTGCGAATGGGCGTAAAACCCAATGATAAAATTGCTATTATTTCCATGACAAACCGCACAGAATGGAACATTTGTGATATTGGCATTATGCAAACTGGGGCACAGGATGTACCAATCTATCCCACTATTTCGGAAGAAGAATACGAATATGTGCTGAACCACAGTGAGGCCATATATTGCTTCGCTTCTTGTAAAGAAGTTTACGATAAGGTGCAGCAAATTCGCAACAACGTTCCTTCGCTTAAAGAGGTTTATACTTTTGATGAAATAAAAGGCACTAAAAACTGGAGCGAAGTCCTTGACGAAGGAAAAGATGACAGCAATCAAGACGAAGTTGATAAACGAAAGGAAGCAATCCACGAAGATGACATTGCGACTTTAATCTATACTTCCGGAACTACCGGAAAACCTAAGGGTGTAATGCTTTCACATAAAAACATTGCTTCAAATTCCAAACATAGTGCAGAGCGTTTGCCGATTGATTTGGGGCACTCAAAATCCTTGAGTTTTTTGCCCGTTTGCCATATTTATGAAAGAATGATCTTGTATATGTACCAATACTGCGGCGTGAGCATCCATTATGCTGAAAGCTTGGAAACAATTAGCGATAACCTGAAGGAAGTACAGCCCGAAGTGATGACGGCCGTGCCGCGTTTGCTGGAAAAAGTGTACGATAAAATCTATGCGAAAGGCGCCGAGCTTACAGGAATAAAGAAAAAATTATTCTTTTGGGCCATAGATTTGGGCCTTAAATATGAGCCCTATGGCCAGAATGGTTGGTGGTATGAAACCCAATTGAAACTTGCCAATAAATTAATTTTCAGTAAATGGCGGGAAGCTTTGGGCGGTAACCTAAAAGCCATTGCCTCAGGAAGCGCTCCTTTACAGCCTCGTTTGGCGCGCGTTTTTAACGCTGCGGAAATTCCTGTAATGGAAGGTTATGGACTTACTGAAACCTCACCCGTTGTTTCCGTGAACGACATGCGCAACCACGGATTTAAAATCGGAACCGTGGGGAAAGCATTAAAAGAAACGGAAATTAAAATCGCGGAAGATGGCGAAATACTCGTGAAAGGACCTCAGGTAATGATAGGTTATTACAAAAACCAAGAACAAACAGACGAAGTTTTAAAAGGTGGCTATTTCCACACGGGTGATATTGGCGAAGTTGATAGCGAAGGTTTCTTAAAAATTACCGACCGCAAAAAGGAAATGTTCAAAACCAGCGGTGGTAAATATGTAGCGCCACAGCTTTTGGAAAACGCAATGAAACAATCGCGTTTTATTGACCAAATAATGGTAATTGGCGAAGGCGAAAAAATGCCAGCGGCACTAATTCAACCTGACTTTGATTTTATTAAGGAATGGGGAAGCAAGAAAGGAAGAAACATTCCTTCAGACCCAAAGGAAATGGTTAAGAACCAAGCAGTAATAGACCGAATCCAAAAAGAAGTGGATTTTTACAACGAACGCTTCGGACAATGGGAAAAAGTGAAAAAGTTTGAATTGACCCCCGATGTTTGGAGTATTGAGGGCGGACAGTTAACCCCAACAATGAAAATGAAGCGTAAAATTATTAAAGAACAGTACAAAGATCTTTATAATAAGATTTATGAACATACTTCGTAAATAATTATGAATTGGATTCTCCTAATAATTGGTGGTCTCTTTGAAGTTGCATTTGCGGCTTGTTTGGGCAAAGTAAAAGAGACCACCGGCTGGGAATCAAAACTGTGGTTTGGCGGATTTCTTGTTTATCTTTTTATAAGCATGTTTTTGCTTATAAAAGCTTCAAAAACGCTTCCAATCGGTACCGCCTATGCAGTCTGGACTGGCATTGGCGCCGTGGGAACGGTCTTGGTAGGCATTTTCTATTTTAATGAACCAGCCACCTTCTGGCGCGTCTTTTTTCTTTCAACTCTTATATTTTCAATAGTAGGATTGAAATTTGTTACCAATTAAAGTTCCGTTAAAGCAATAGGTATCTTTCTTTAAGGCAACCTTATTCCTTATCTTTAAATGAAAATTATTCATTTAAAAATGAAGACTATTTGGACCATCGGCCATTCTACACGAACATTTGACGAATTTTTGAAATTGCTGAATTCCTTCAATATTGAAATATTGGTGGATGTGCGCCATTTTCCCGGCTCCCGGAAATTTCCGCAGTTCAATAAGGATAGTCTGGAAGAATCACTTCCCAAAAACAAAATTGAATACAAACATCTTGTTGATTTGGGCGGTCGCAGAAAACCAGAACCAAATTCAAAAAATGATGCTTGGCGGCTCGATTCCTTTAAAGGTTATGCAGATTATATGGAAACGGAACAGTTTCAGCAATCTCTAAAAATTCTTAAGCAAGTCGCTTCAGAAAAAAATACAGCTATTATGTGTGCTGAAGCAGTTTGGTGGAGCTGCCACCGCTCTTTAATTTCAGATATTTTAAAAGTTGAAGGTTGGACCGTAATGCATATTATGAGTGAAAATAAAGCAACAGAACATCCGTACACTGCCCCAGCAAATGTTATTGATGGAAAGTTGAATTATTCAGCGGAGAAAGTATAATTTGTTATTAATTTACTATGCGTGCATAATAAAATTTTGTATATTTGGTATTCCATTTTTTCAAAGTCTTTTAATGAAGGAAAAAACAATAGATTATATACTGCGCTCAACGTGGATGAGCGTTACCAAAATGTACAATGAAGAAGCCGGGAAAAAAGGAAGTACAATGGCCACGGGCTTTGCACTTATAAGCATTGATCCCGAGGAAGGTACGCCCTCAACGGCACTTGGGCCCAAAATGGGAATGGAAGCCACCAGTCTTTCACGCACTTTGAAGTCTATGGAAGAAAAAGGATTGATTGAGCGAAAACCCAACCCAGAAGATGGTCGCGGGGTTTTGATTCATTTAACCCCTTTCGGTCTGGAAATGCGCGAGTTTTCAAAAAGTGTGGTTTTGGGCTTTGATGAAGCCGTTCAAAAAAACATTTCTGTGGAAGAACTGCAAATCTTTAAAAAAGTGGCCAATACAATTACAGAACTGGTCAATTCAAAAAAAATATACGATTCAGATAAATAATATAATATGTCAAAAAGAAGAATTAACAAAGTAGCGGTAATCGGTTCCGGAATTATGGGAAGTGGCATAGCCTGCCATTTCGCCAATATTGGCGTGGAAGTGCTTTTGCTGGATATTGTTCCGCGTGAGCTTAATGATGCCGAAAAGAAAAAAGGACTTACCCTTGAAGATAAAGTGGTGCGCAACCGTATTGTGAATGAAGATTTACAGAAAGCCATAAAAAGCAACCCTGCCCCACTCTATCACAAAGATTTTGCGAAAAGAATCTCCACCGGAAATTTGGAAGACGATATTTCAAAAGTGAAAACTGCCGATTGGATTATTGAAGTTGTGGTGGAGCGTTTGGATATTAAAAAACAGGTTTTTGAAAATCTTGACAAACACAGAACGCCCGGCACGTTAATTACTTCAAACACTTCGGGTATTCCTATTAAGTTTATGAGCGAAGGCCGAAGTGAAGATTTTCAAAAACACTTCTGCGGAACCCACTTTTTTAATCCGCCGCGATACTTAAAACTTTTTGAAATCATTCCAGGTCCTAAAACTTCAACCGAAGTATTAGACTTTTTAAATGGTTATGGTGAAAAATTCCTCGGAAAAACCTCCGTAGTTGCAAAAGATACTCCTGCCTTTATTGGAAATAGAATTGGAATCTTCGGCATCCAAAGCCTTTTTCATCAAGTAAAGGAAATGGGGCTTACAATCGAAGAGGTTGATAAATTGACCGGTCCTGTAATTGGGCGACCAAAATCTGCAACTTTTAGAACTGTTGACGTTGTTGGTCTAGATACTTTGGTTCACGTTGCAAAAGGAATTTACGATAACGTTCCCGACGATGAAGAACACGGAATTTTTCAAATTCCAGGTTTCATCGATACAATGATGGAAAAGAAATGGTTGGGAAGCAAAAGCGGACAAGGTTTTTACAAAAAAGTGAAAAATGACGACGGCAGTAGCGAAATCCTTTCACTCGATCTCGATTCTTTAGAATATAGAAAAAGTAAAAAAGCATCTTTCGGCACTTTGGAAAAAACAAAATCGGTTGATAAAGTTACCGACCGTTTCCCAATTCTTATAAAAGGTGAAGATAAGGCTGGCGAATTCTACCGAAAAAACTTCGGGGCGATGTTCGCTTATGTTTCAAAAAGAATTCCTGAAATAACTGACGAGCTCTACAAGATTGACGATGCAATGAAAGCCGGTTTCGGTTGGGATAATGGTCCCTTTGAAATTTGGGATGCCGTTGGCGTAAAAAAAGGAATTGAATTGATTAAAGATTTAGGAAAAGAACCAGCAGCTTGGGTAAACGAAATGCTTGAAGCTGGCGTGGATTCTTTCTACACTATAAAAGACGGAAATACGTATTATTACGACATTCCGCAGAAAAAGCACGTAAAAGTTCCCGGACAAGATTCGTTTATCATTTTGGACAACATTCGTAAAACTTCCGAAGTTTTTAGAAATAGCGGTGTCGTGGTTGAAGATCTTGGTGATGGAATTTTGAATGTGGAGTTTATAAGTAAAATGAATTCCGTGGGCGGTGATGTTTTAGCTGGAATCAATAAAGCGATTGATATGGCGGAAAAAGATTACGATGGTTTGGTAATTGCCAACAACGGCAAAAACTTCTCCGTTGGCGCCAATATCGGAATGATATTTATGATGGCCGTGGAGCAGGAATATGAAGAATTGAATGCCGCAGTAAAATATTTTCAGGATACAAGTATGCGCATTCGCTACTCCTCCATTCCCGTTGTGGTTGCTCCGCACGGAATGACTTTGGGCGGTGGTTGTGAGTTTACGCTTCACGCAGACCGGGTTGTTGCTGCAGCTGAAAGTTATATTGGCTTGGTGGAATTTGGCGTTGGGGTGATTCCCGGCGGTGGCGGTTCCAAGGAAATGGCAATGCGCGCAAGTGATTCTTTCAAAAAAGATGATGTTGAGTTGAACAGACTACAGGATTATTTCTTGACTATTGGAATGGCAAAAGTTTCCACTTCGGCTTATGAAGCCTATGACACCGGAATTCTTCAAAAAGGAAAAGATATTGTAATTGTAAACGAAGCCAGACAAATTGCCGCTGCAAAAGCTGTTGCAAGGTTTATGGCTGATCAAGGTTATACGAAACCAATTCCGCGAACCGATGTAAAAGTACTTGGAAAGCAAGCTTTGGGTATGTTCTTGGTTGGAACCGACCAAATGGTTGCAGGAAACTACATCAGCGAGCACGATAAAAAAATCGCAAACAAGCTCGCCTACGTTATGGCCGGTGGCGATTTGAGTGAAGCAAGCTACGTAAGCGAGCAATATTTGCTTGATTTGGAACGTGAAGCCTTCTTAAGTTTAACCGGAGAACGAAAAACTTTGGAAAGACTTCAGCATATGATTCAGAAAGGAAAACCGTTGAGAAATTAGAATTGAGTAGATAGTATTGAGTATTGAGAAAAGAGTATGCATAAGTTAGAAGATTTAAAGATTTGGAACAAAGCAATGGAAGTTGCTGAAGAAGTCTATCTACTTACAGCAAATTTTCCAAAGGAAGAAAAGTTTGGATTGATTAACCAACTTCGAAGAAGTGCAGTTTCAATTCCTTCTAATATTGCAGAAGGGGCAGGAAGAAATACCAATGGTGAATTTAAAAACTTCCTTGGTATCGCTAATGGTTCTTCTTATGAACTTTATACTCAATTATTATTATCAATTAAATTAAAACTTGGTTCAGAATCATTAGTAAATCCAATTTTATCCAAAGTTATTGAACTACAAAAAATGAGTTATTCATTAATAAAATCGTTAGAAAAATGAGTGTCTCAATACTCAATACTAACATCTAAATACTAAATAAAAATGAAAACAGCATATATAGTAAAAGCATACAGAACCGCAGTGGGTAAAGCACCTCGCGGAGTTTTCCGCTTCAAACGCCCTGACGAGTTGGCTGCGGAAACCATTAAATATATAATGAACGAATTGCCGCAACTCGACAAAAAACGAATTGACGATGTAATCGTTGGCAACGCAATGCCAGAAGCGGAACAAGGTTTAAACATGGGCCGATTGATTTCGTTGATGGGCCTTGATATTGTTGATATTCCAGGGATGACGGTAAACCGTTATTGCGCTTCAGGATTGGAAACTATTTCAATTGCAACTGCAAAAATTCAAAGTGGAATGGCAGATTGCATTATTGCGGGTGGTGCAGAAAGTATGAGTTACATTCCAATGGGTGGTTACAAACCCGTTCCAGATTACAAATTGGCAAAAGAAGGTCACGAAGATTATTACTGGAATATGGGATTGACTGCGGAAGCGGTTGCAAAAAAATACAACGTTTCCCGAGAAGATCAGGATGAATTCGCATATACAAGTCAAATGCGAGCTTTAAAAGCGCAGGATGAAGATCGTTTTCAGGATCAGATTGTTCCTATAAATGTAGAACATACTTTCGTAAACGATTCAGGAAAAAAAGTAACAGAGAATTATACCGTAACCAAAGACGAAGGCCCAAGAAAAGGAACAAACATTGAAGCGCTGTCAAAATTGCGTCCTGTTTTTGCGCAAGGCGGAAGTGTTACCGCAGGAAATTCTTCCCAAATGAGTGATGGTGCTGCTTTTGCAGTTATTATGAGCGAAGAAATGGTAAAAGAATTAAACCTTGAACCCATTGCACGTTTAGTAAGTTTTGCAGCCGTTGGCGTGGAACCAAAAATTATGGGTATTGGTCCATTATATGCAATTCCAAAAGCACTAAAACAAGCCGGGTTAAAGCAGGACCAAATGGAAATCATAGAGTTGAACGAAGCTTTTGCTTCACAATCTTTAGCTGTTATACGCGGACTTGGTCTAAACAAGGAAATTGTTAATC
Source organism: Aequorivita nionensis (assembly GCF_046352995.1). GTDB lineage: Bacteria > Bacteroidota > Bacteroidia > Flavobacteriales > Flavobacteriaceae > Aequorivita > Aequorivita nionensis. Next base: position 3,089,953 of record NZ_CP130281.1, read on the forward strand.
CAAATGGAGGAGCAATAGCAATGGGTCACCCACTGGGTTGCACTGGTGCGAAGCTCTCCGTTCAACTTTTTGATGAAATGCGCAAGCGAAACCTACAAGGAAAATACGGAATGGTGACGATGTGCGTGGGAACGGGGCAAGGTGCTGCGGGGGTTTATGAAATATTTTAAATGCTGAATTCTAAATTTTGAATGAATGGAGCCGAAGAAGGAAAATATCATAATTGACAAAACCTTTAAGTTTTCTCTTGATATAATTTCTTTATACAAAAAACTTCAAAATGAAAAGGAATACATTCTTTCAAAACAACTTTTACGTTCGGCAACCAGTATAGGTGCTAACGTTGAAGAAGCATCGGCAGCCCAGTCGAAAAAGGATTTTATAAATAAAATGTCCATCGCTTCTAAGGAGGCACGTGAAACAAAATATTGGCTTAATCTTTTGGACAAGTCTAATTTGACCCAACTCAATATTTCTCCTTTTTTGACGGAAATAGAACACATAATAAACATTTTGACCAAAATAATAATCACGGCTCAGACCAATTTAAAGAACAATAACATCTAAATTTTCATTCAAAATTTAGAATTCAAAATACAAAATAAAAAAATGGAAACACAAAATAAAAACAATTCTGAATTACTAAGAGGCGGACAATTTCTTGTAAAGGAAACTAAAGCAGAAGACGTCTTCACCCCAGAAGATTTTTCCGAAGAACAAAAAATGATGCGCGACTCCGTTAAGGAATTTGTGGATCGTGAAATCTGGCCACTAAAAGAACGCTTTGAGCACAAAGATTATGCGCTAACGGAAGAAATTATGCGCAAAGCCGGCGAACTTGGTCTGCTTGGCGTTGCAGTTCCCGAAGCATACGGCGGACTTGGAATGGGCTTTGTAACCACAATGTTGGTCTGCGATTATATTTCAGGTGCTACTGGCTCCATTGCTACTGCTTTTGGCGCGCATACTGGTATTGGAACAATGCCAATTACTTTGTACGGAACTGAGGAACAAATTAAGAAGTATGTTCCAAAACTTGCGACTGGCGAATGGTTTGGCGCATATGCCTTAACCGAACCAGGTGCGGGAAGTGATGCCAACAGCGGAAAAACAAAAGCCGTGCTTTCGGAAGATGGAAAATATTATTCCATAACCGGACAGAAAATGTGGATTTCAAACGCTGGTTTTTGCAATACTTTTATTGTTTTCGCACGTATTGAAGATGACAAAAACATTACTGGATTTATAGTTGAAAACGATCCTTCAAACGGAATTTCTTTAGGAGAGGAAGAAAAGAAACTCGGAATCCACTCCTCCTCTACCCGTCAAGTTTTCTTTAACGAAACAAAAGTTCCTGTAGAAAATATGTTAGCTGGTCGTGGCGACGGATTTAAAATTGCCATGAACGCTTTGAATGTGGGAAGAATAAAACTTGCTGCCGCAAGTCTTGATGCACAACGTCGCGTAATTTCTACAGCTGTAAAATATGCCAACGAGCGTATTCAGTTTAAAGTGCCTATTTCTTCTTTTGGCGCCATTAAATTGAAATTGGCCGAAATGGCAACGAACGCTTACGTAAGTGAAAGTGCAAGTTACCGTGCCGGAAAAAATATTGAGGATAGAATTTCAATGCGCGTTGCACAAGGAAATTCGCACCAAGAAGCAGAGTTGAAAGGCGTTGAGGAATACGCTATTGAGTGTTCAATATTAAAAGTAGCGGTTTCTGAAGATATTCAAAATTGCGCTGACGAAGGAATACAGATTTTTGGCGGAATGGGCTTTAGTGCAGACACTCCAATGGAATCTGCTTGGCGCGATGCTCGAATTGCCCGTATTTACGAAGGCACCAACGAAATAAACAGAATGCTCGCCGTGGGAATGCTTGTGAAAAAAGCAATGAAAGGTCACGTAGATTTATTGAATCCTGCACAGGCTGTGGCTTCGGAATTAATGGGAATTCCTTCTTTTGAAACGCCCGATTACTCTGAATTGCTTTCCGAAGAAAAGGCGATGATTGCCAAATTGAAAAAAGTATTTTTAATGGTTGCAGGAAGCGCCGTTCAAAAATACGGTACTGAACTGGAAGAACATCAGCAAACATTAATGGCGGCCGCAGATATTTTGATTGAAATCTATATGGCTGAAAGCGGTGTTTTAAGAGCTGAGAAAAACGCAAAACGTTTTGGTGAAGATGCACAAAAAGAGCAGATTGCAATGTCGCAGCTTTATCTTTACCATGCTGTTGATATTATTACCGTTAAGGCAAAAGAAGCTATTCTCTCCTTTTCTGAAGGTGATGAACAACGTGCGATGTTAATGGGACTTAAACGTTTTACCAAATATCAAAACACACCGAATATAGGTGAGTTAAGAAGAACTATCGCAGCTAAAGTTATTTCTGAAAATACATATCCTTTTTAAGTTTGGATAAATACAGAATTCAATAAACTGAATTGAATTCAAAATAGTTAACCTGATAAGTTTACAATACTTGTCAGGTTTTTTTTATTGGAATTATTCCTTAAATTTAGAATATTATAAGATTTTATATCCCGTGAAAAAAATTCCCCTCTTAATATCTATTTTTTTATTGTTCCTTACTTTTTCTTTTAGCGGAATTTCGGGGTTAAAAATTTTAATTCTCAATAGGCTGAACGAATACACTTCCGAAAAATATCCTGAAAAAATATACATTCATACAGATAGACCCTATTATACCGCTGGAGAAAATATATGGTTTGACGCCTACCTCGTTAATGGCGTTTCCCATAAAAAGAGTGAAAAAAGCAAAGTAATTTACGTGGAGCTTATTAATGAGAATAACGAAGTAATAAGCGAGCGAAAACTTTTTACCGAAACAATAAGCGCTGAAGGAGACTTCAAGCTTCCCATTGACTTGCCCGAAGGCAATTATCTTTTAAGGGCATATACCAACTATATGCGCAATCAACCTCGCGATTATTTTTTCAAGAAAGAAATTCCTGTTTTTGCTATTAATTCTGAAATTTTAGACAATAAAAACACAGCACTTCCTGAGAATACAGAATTACCTGATATTGGTTTTTATCCCGAAGGTGGCTATTTAGTTGATGGTTTAAACAATAAGGTAGCTGTAAAAATCAAGGGTGCTGCTTTATCAGCCACCCCCGTTGTAGGAATTATTGAAGATACTGAAGGCAATAAGATTACAGACTTCAAAACACATGAATTTGGTCTTGGTTTCTTTTATTTACAACCTGAACCTGGTAAGGAATATCGTGCAGTAATTAGTTCCGGGGATGAAAACATTCTTTATCCTTTACCTATTCCACTTTCTGAAGGATATGTAATGAACGCCTCAATAACAGAAAAAGAAGTGGTCATTAATGTTACGACCAACAAAAGTGAAGGTTTAAAAAACGTTCTTATAGTTGGCCAACAAAGAGGAATTGCGGCCTTTGATTACACTCATGAAAAAATTTCAAACACTATTTTGTTGAAAATTCCAAAGAAAGATTTAATTGAAGGAGTTTTAGATATTGTACTTTTTAATGGCACTGAAAAGCCTGTTGCGGAACGCTTGTTATATATTGAAAAAGAAGAAAAGCTTGCTATTTCGGTAAAGAAAACAAATGGTTTCAACACCTACACCCGTGATCGTGTTAATCTGGAAGTTGAAATAAAAAATAAATTGGGCAAACTCGTTCCCGGTACTTTTTCAATTTCTGTAACCGATGCCGAATTAATCAAGCCTAATAGCAATGCAGAAAATATAAAAACCTATTTATTACTAAACTCAGATTTACGCGGGAAAATAAAATCGCCAAACTACTTTTTTACACCGGGAGATACTATTAAAAAACACCAACAATTAGATTTAATAATGCTTACCCACGGATGGAGCCGCTTTATCTGGCAAGAGTTTCTTGAAAATAGTGTGCGGCAAGAATTTAAACCAGAAGATGGAATATATATAAGTGGCCATACAATAAATGCAAAATCACCTTTTCAAAACAAATTCAGCGAAACCAAACTCACCTTCAGAAAGAAAGGGTTTTATCAAGAAACAGATAACACTAATAATATAGGTTATTTTTCCTATGGTCCCTTTGTGTTTCATGATACTATTGACGTGTTTTTGCAAGCGGGTTCGGGACTTTCTACAGAAACCCCAAATTATAGCGATACCAATATAAAACTTGTCCCCCAACCACAACAGCCTACCATTATTCCAGACAGAATAATAAACCCTTTCAATCAAAAACAAGAAATAACTAACGTTGAAGCTTTTATTAAAAAAACAAGAAACAATGTATTTAGGGATTTTGAGTTTGACAAGGAAAGAGAGCAATTGGCAGAAGTTCAAATTAAAGGGAAAGCAAAAACACAAGAAGAAATTGCAGAAATAAAAAGAGAAAAAAGAACCCGTGCCTTTGCACCATCGCACCGTATTGTGGTAGATGATATGGGGCAACATGGGGGTGGCGATTTTATGGAGTTAATTATGCACGTTCCCGGCGTAAGAGTAGGTAGAAAATATGGTGATGAAAATAAAACTTCACAAGATTTTGAAATTAACCTGAGGGGTTTAAAACCCGCTTTTTATCTTGATAATATTAAAGTTACTTTACCTGTGGCACGGTCTATTTCGCAAGCGAATATAGATTTTATAGACGTTTTGAATATTGGTCCCGCGTCTGCTGCGTATGGACTAGAAGCCCAAGGCGTAATTGCTATTTATACCAAACAAGGAAGAGGAAATAAATTGAGAGTTACCGACCGAAAACTAGGCTCGATTAACTTTAAGCTGGAAGGATTTTATTCAACACGCGAGTTTTATGCACCAGATTATTCGCTGGTTGATAGAAATAGAAGTCGCGAAGATAAACGCACAACGCTCTTTTGGCAGCCTAACATTATTACCCATGGGTTTCAAAATGCAAACGTATATTTTTATACAAGTGATGAAAAAGGTCGTTTCCAAATAGATATTGAAGGAATTACTAATGATGGAATTCCTTTTCATAACACTTCCATTCTTGAAGTTGAATAATTCAATTTTAGCAATCATAAATAATTCTAAAAAAAATCATGAATGCTTGGTTTATCGTTTTATGGCGCAGAGTTTGCTATTTTTGAAGAAAATAATTTACAATGAAAAAGCTCCTTTTCCTGTTTATCATCTTAACTTCAAGTTTCATTTTCGCACAAGAAAACACCGAAGTTTATGTTTTTGATATTCGCCCTGCATACGAAGGTCTAGAATTGATGAATCCAAGAAATATTTCAGACAACCAAGGTTATGACAACCAACCTTTCTTTATATCAAATGAAGCACTCATTTTTGCTGGTAATAATGATGGACAGACAGATATTTCAGAATATAATTTGACTTCAAAACTTCAAAAATGGGTCAATAATAAAACCGAAGGAGGCGAATATTCTCCGCAAAAATTCCCTTCAAGCAATGATTTAGCTTCTGTTAGACTCGACAAAGATGGATTACAACGCTTGTATCGTTACAATTCACAAACAGGAAGTTCTTCAGAATTAATTAAAAATTTACAGGTAGCTTATTTCGCATTTTATAATGACCAAAAAATTCTTTCAACAGTTTTGGACGGCGACAGCATGGATTTAGTATTGATTGATTTATCTTCAAAAACTGCCGATACTATCTTTCGAAACGCTGGCAGATCACTCCAAAAAGTGCCAAAAACAAACTCAATGAGCTATTCCCTAGTAAATGAAGATGGCAATCTAGATTTATATATGCTGGATATGGATTCTTATGAAAGTTATTTTATATGTGAATTACCCATTGGCATCAAAGATTGCGTTTGGATCAATGACACACAAATTTTAGTGGGCAGCGGAAACAAACTCTATATGTATGACACTTTAGGCGAACCCGAATGGACACGCGTTGCTTCCCTTGAGGAATATGGCTTGAAGAATATAAGCCGTATGGCTATAAGCCCTGACGGAAAAAAACTGGCGGTAGTTGCACTGCCTATGTAATTAAGCAATTACAAATTCTAAAAGTTTAAGGTCTTTCTTCCTTCTTTTGAGTATTTTTAGGGAAACTTTTTTAATGAAAACATTTTTTCTTTTAGTAGCTTTTTTAGTTTCTTCTTTTAGTTTTTCCCAAACCGATCAAAAAATTTATGATATTATAAATTCAATTTCTTCGGAAAGAATTGAAGCGGATATAACTACACTTGCCAACTTCGGAACCCGAAATACTTTTAGCGACACAGTCAGCAACACACGTGGAATCGGTGCCGCAAGACGATGGATTAAAAGTGAATTTGAAGCTATTTCTAAAGATTGCAAAAACTGTCTAAACGTTTTCTACCAAAAAGATTTGGCAAAAGCCGAAGGCAATGACCGCATTCCCCAAGATACTTGGATTGTAAATGTTGCCGCAATTCAAAAAGGTACAAAATACCCAAACCGTTATATTATTATGAGCGGTGACATAGATTCGCGAAACAGTGATGGCAGTGATTTCACAAAAGATGCGCCAGGTGCTAACGACAACGCCAGCGGAATGGCCGGCACTATTGAAGCGGCGCGCGTTCTTTCAAAATATAAATTTGAAAACAGCATTATTTATTTAGGGTTGAGCGGCGAAGAACAAGGACTTTTCGGTGGAAAAGGTTTTGCTGAATACGCAAAAAAGAACGGCTGGGAAATAATCGGTATTTTCAATAATGATATGATTGGCAACATTAAAGGCGTTGACGGTGTAATAAGCAATCGGGATTTCAGGATTTTTAGTGAACCCGTTCCCCCAACAGAAACCGAAAAGGAACGGCAAATGCGAAGATTTTACGGTGGCGAAGTTGATGGAATTTCCCGCCAACTTGCCCGTTACGTTTTTAAGACCACACAGACATATATGCCAGAAATGAACCCAATGATGATTTATCGTTTGGATCGCTTTGGTCGCGGCGGGCATCACCGTCCTTTCAATGATTTGGGCTGGGCGGGAATCCGGATTATGGAAGCCCACGAGGATTACAACCACCAACACCAAGATTTAAGAACCGAAAACGGAATTGAATATGGCGATAAACTGGAATTTGTAAACTTTGATTATGCCGCAAAACTCACTGCCGTGAACGCGATAAATTTAGCGAGTATCGCCTCTGCCCCACCCGAACCTAAAAACGTTGCCATTGGTGGCGTTGTGGAAGCTTCCGCAAAATTGAAGTGGGAAAAAGTTGATGGCGCTGTTGGTTATAAAATTTATTGGCGCGATACCACTTCGCCCACTTGGGACCACAGCCGTTATGTTGGTGATGTTTCAGAATTCACTTTGGAAGGAATCGTTATAGATAATTCATTTTTCGGTGTAGCCTCCGTTGGAAAAGATGGCTTTGAAAGTGTGGTTGTTTTCCCGAATTCGGTGTTTAGGTAAAAATATAAATTATGAAAGAAAAAATTTGTGCCGCTGTTTTATTACTTCTTACAATTTCTGCATTTGCTCAAGAATTCACCAGAGCAGATACACTTCGCGGAAGTATAACTCCCGAAAGGGCATGGTTTGACGTAACCTATTATGATTTAAAAGTTGCAGTAAACCCTTCCGAAAAAACCATTGAGGGCAGCAACACTATTTCCTATAAAATTTTGGAGCCAAATGAAGTGATGCAAATTGACCTGCAAGCCCCGATGAATATTGATAAAATTATTCAGAATGAAAAAGAAATTTCATTCACTTCTGAAGGGAATGCACACTTTTTAAAACTTCAAAAGAAACAACATGAAGGAAACGAGGAAAAACTCACGATTTATTTCTCCGGAAAACCCATTGTGGCCAGACGTCCGCCTTGGGATGGCGGTTTCACTTGGACCAAAGATAGCAACGGAAAAGATTTTATTGCAACCTCCAATGAAGGCATTGGCTCCAGTGTTTGGTGGCCTTTGAAGGATCACCCTTCGGACGAGCCCGATAATGGCATTACAATTTCAGTTACTGCCCCAAAAGATTTGATGGATGTTAGCAACGGAAGACTGAAAGAAGTAATTGAAAATAAAAACACAAAAACCTGGGTGTGGCAAGTAGTTAACCCCATCAACGCATACGGAGTAGATATAAATATTGGCGATTACGTGCATTGGAGCGAAAAGTACAAAGGCGAAAAAGGAATGCTGGACATGGATTATTATGTACTTCGCGAAAATGAAGCGAAGGCAAAAGAACAATTTAAACAGGCACCAATGATGATGGAAGCATTCGAGCATTGGTTTGGCCCCTATCCTTTTTACGAAGATGGCTATAAGCTAATTGAAGCGCCCTATTTGGGAATGGAGCACCAAAGTAGCGTTACATACGGTAACAAATTTGAAAATGGTTATTTGGGTCGCGATCTTTCGGACACCGGTTGGGGTTTGAAATTCGATTTTATTATTATCCACGAAAGCGGTCACGAATGGTTTGCCAACAGCATCACCAATAAAGATGTGGCTGATATGTGGATTCACGAAGGATTTACCAATTATTCCGAAAATCTGTATTTGGATTATTACTTCGGAAAAAAGGCTTCTTCAGAATATGTTATCGGCACGAGAAAAAAGATTATGAACCAAAGTCCAATTATTGGGCAGTATAATGTTGACAATTCTGGAAGTGGCGATATGTATTACAAAGGCGGAAACATGCTCCATATGATTCGTCAACTTATTGAAGATGATGAAAAATGGCGACAAATTCTTCGTGGTTTAAACAAAGAGTTTTATCATCAAACCGTTACCACCAAACAGATTGAAGATTACATCAGTGAAAAAAGTGGAATAGATCTTTCTGAATTTTTTGATCAATATTTGAGAACTGTAATGGTTCCAAAATTGCAATATTCCATCGATGGAAAAAATCTGAAATTTCGATATGTGGATATTGTAAAAAACTTTGACATGCCTTTAATTGCATTAATAAATGGAAAAGAAGAATGGATTTATCCCACTTCGGAATGGAAAACAAAAACGCTCTCTTCCCCTATTTTAAATTTTCAGATTAAAGAAGATTTTTATGTGAATTCCGAAGAAAAGAATTAATGAATACTAAGCCAACATTTTACTTTAAAGATGATACTGAATGGAGGGAATGGCTGCATGAAAATCACGAAACACATCCTCAAGGCGTTTATTTAATTTTCTTCAAAGTTGAAATGGAAGTTGCATCAATGCGATGGGAAGAAGCAGTAAAAATAGCGCTTTGCTATGGTTGGATAGACAGCACGGTTAAAAGTCTTGGCGATGGAAAACGCCAACAATATTTTTGTCCTCGAAATCCAAAAAGTGTTTGGAGCGCTCTCAATAAATCGCATTTAAAAGAATTGGAAAAGGAAGGCCTTCTTCATAAAAACGGAAAAAAAGTAATTGCTGAAGCCAAGAAAAATGGTAGCTGGAATGCTTTGGACAATGTTGAAAATTTAATAATTCCGGAAGATCTTCAAAAAGCATTTAATCAAAACAAACAGGCTTTTACAAATTTTGAAAACTTCAGTCGCAGTTATAGAAAAAGCTATCTTTATTGGTTGAACCACGCCAAACGGGAAGAAACCCGAAACAAACGAATTGCAGAAATTATATCGCTCTGCAAGAATAATATTAAATCAAGAACATAACCACCAAATATTATAATTATGAAAAAGTTTCCATTTCTAATATGTCTCTTAATCTCAACAACTTTTTTTGCCCAGAAAAAAGAAAATAAAGACAAAGAAAAAGAAGAACCGAAATGGGAAGTAGCAAATCCCGGACAAGATTTCAACTATAAAACCCATTCCTTCACAACAAATGAAGGTACTTGGATGAATCTAGATGTAAGTCCGGACGGTAAAACCATCGTTTTTGATATGCTCGGCGATATTTACACTATTCCAATTTCAGGTGGAACGGCCAAAGCAATTAGAACGGGAATTCCTTTTGAAGTGCAACCAAGGTTCAGCCCAGACGGCACAAAAATTTCGTTTACAAGTGATGCGGGTGGTGGCGACAATATTTGGGTGATGAATGTAGATGGCAGCAATGCAAAACAAATTACAAAAGAAGATTTTAGGCTATTGAACAACGCCGTTTGGAGTGCGGATGGAAACTATTTGATTGCACGAAAGCATTTTTCCTCTGAAAGAAGTTTGGGAGCTGGTGAAATGTGGCAATATCATAAATCTGGCGGAACGGGTCTGCAACTCACAAAACGAAAAAACGATCAACAGGATGTAAATGAACCATTTGTTTCACCAGACGGGAAATACCTTTATTACAGTGAAGATATGTATCCCGGCGGTTATTTTCAATACAATAAAGACCCCAACGACCAAATTTATGCAATAAAAAGATATGAGTTTGCAACTGGCAAAACCGAAACGATAACCGGCGGACCAGGTGGTGCGGCAAGACCTACAATTTCGAGGGATGGCAAAAAACTTGCATTTGTAAAACGGGTTCGCACTAAAAGCGTTCTTTTTATACAAGATTTGGAAACCGGCGAAGAATGGCCTATTTATGATCAATTGAACAAAGACCAACAGGAGGCTTGGGCACTTTTCGGGGTTTACCCCAATTTCAGTTGGATGCCGAACAATAAGGAAATTGTTTTTTGGAGCGGCGGAAAAATAAATAGAATTGACATTAATTCTTTGGGCGTAACCAACATTCCATTTACGGCAAATGTGAATATAGATTTGGCGGAAACGGTTCATTTCAACAATAAAATTGAAACTGAAACCTTTACTCCAAAAATGATTCGCAACGCTGTTACTTCGCCGGATGGGAAATATATTCTTTTTAGTGCTTTGGGACATTTGTATAAAAAATCTTTGCCCAACGGTGAACCTCAGCGATTGACAAATAGTAAAGATTTTGAGTTTGAACCAACCTTCTCGCCCAATGGCGCCGAGATAGTTTACGTTACTTGGAACGATTTGGAAAAAGGTGCTATTTATAAAATTTCAGCAAATGGTGGAAATCCTGTGAAACTTACTTCAGCAAAAGGAATCTATAGAACCCCTTCTTTTTCGGCAAACGGAACACAGATTGTTTTTGAAAAGGAAAAAGGAAACACCGACCAAGGATTTACTTATACCAAAAATAACGGTATTTATATAATGACTTCCGACGGAAGCAACGAAAAATTTGTTGTTGACAAAGGAGAGTATCCTATGTTCAGCAAAGACGGAAAACGAATTTTCCTGCAAATGGGGGGCACCTATTTTGGTGAAATCGAAAAAAAACTCATCAGCGTAAACCTTGACGGAAATGATGAAAAAACACATATAACTTCCAAATACGCCAATAGATTAATCCCAAGTCCAGATAACGAATGGATTGCTTTTACAAACCTTCACAAACTGTTCGTGGCTCCTTTGGTGCTAAACGGACAAGCTATCGATTTAGATAACAACAGCAAATCTGTTCCCGTTTCACAGCTCGCAAAAGATGCTGGTATAAATATACATTGGTCGCCAAACAGCCAAAAAGTAATGTGGACTTTGGGCGATGAATATTTTAGCAATGAATTAAAAAATAGGTTTACTTTTTTAGACGGCTCTCCGGAAAAAGTTCCCGAAATAACTTTGGTTGGAACAAAAATTGGGTTGGAAGCAGCTGTAGATAAACCTAACGGGAGGATTGCTTTTACAAATGCGCGAATCATTACAATGGAAAATGAAAAGGTGATTGAAAATGGAACCATCGTCATTAATGGCAATAAAATAGAAGCTATTGGTGAAGCTGATAAGGTTTCCGTTCCGTCGGGAACAAAAGTTTATTCTGCAGCAGGAAAAACCATAATGCCAGGAATGGTAGATGCACATGCACATGTTGGCGCTTTCAGGTATGGTCTTCCTTCTCAGCAATACTGGCCATTTATGGTAAACTTAGCCTTTGGAGTGACAACATCACACGATCCTTCTGCAAATACTGAAACTGTTTTTACACTTTCAGAACTCCAAAAAAGCGGGCAATTGGTTGGGCCGAGATTGTTTTCAACAGGTTTTATTCTTTACGGAGCTGATGGGGATTTTAAAGCCGTGATAAACAATTTGGAAGACGCCAGAAGCAGTATTCGTCGTACAAAAGCGTTTGGTGCTAAAAGCGTGAAAAGCTACAATCAGCCGCGAAGAGACCAACGTCAGCAAGTTTTACAAGCTGCGCGCGAAATGGGAATTAACGTGGTTCCTGAAGGTGGTTCTACTTTTTATCACAACATAACCCAAGTTATTGATGGTCATACAGGAATTGAGCACAACATTCCCGTAGCACCTGTTTATAAAGATATTCTTGAGGTTTGGGGCAAAAGTTGTTCTGGCTACACGCCTACCCTTATTGTAAATTATGGCGGAATGAATGGAGAATTCTACTATTATGAACGCGACAATGTTTGGGAAAATGAAAAATTGCTCACATTCACTCCGCGAAGTATTATTGATAGCCGTTCGCGCCACAGAATGAAAACGCCTCAGGAAGAATATAAAAATGGCCATATTTTGGTTTCTGAAACAGCAAAAAGCTTGAGTGATGCTGGAGTGAAAGTAAATATGGGCGCACACGGGCAATTGCAAGGTTTAGGTGCACATTGGGAAACTTGGATGTTACAACAAGGCGGAATGAGCAATCTGGAAGCCTTAAAAGCAGCCACGATTAATTCTGCAGAGTATATTGGCGCTGGCGAAGATATTGGCTCGCTGAAAGAAGGAAAACTTGCTGATTTAATTGTGATGGATAAAAACCCATTGGAAAATATTGAAAACACCCAAACCATACAAATGGTAATGATCAACGGCAGGTTGTATGATACTGAAACTATGAATGAAATAGGAAACAATCCAAAAGAACGCCTTCCTTTTTTCTGGGAAATGGACAAATACAATCAAGCTTTTCCGTGGCATCAGGAAACGCATGGATTTATGGATGGCGGTTGCAGTTGTCATTAAAATAAAAAAGCCCCTTAATGGGGCTTTTCAATTAAAATTCATTTAAAAATGAATTACATTTTTGGCATCAATACTTTATCAATAGTGTGAACAACACCATTTGACGCGTCCATATCAGCACTTGTTACGGTTGCTGAATTTCCTTTAGCATCTTTAATCATTACTTTACCATTCTTTTCAGATAAAGTAAGAACTTCGCCATTCATTGTAGTTACATCCAATTTACCGCCAGCATCTTTAATTTTAGCCATTACATCAGCAGCGTTCATTTTACCTTGAAGCACGTGATACTGAAGTAATTTTTGAAGTTGAGCTTTGTTCTCAGGCTTCATCAAGTTTTCTAAAGTTGCTTTTGGTACTTTGCTGAAAGCATCATTAGTTGGTGCAAAAACGGTATAATCACCTTCACCTTTAAGCGTTTGGGCCATATCTGCAGCCTGAAGAGCACTTACTAATGTTGAAAGCTCTGCATTACCCATTGCTTTTGCAGCAATTGAATTAGCTTCCATTTGAGCCATCATGGCTTGATTGTCAGCTTCAACTTTCATTAAAGAATCTTTTTCGCGCTCCATGCGCATCTGTTCAGCTTTGGCTTGTTCCTCAGCTTCTTTCTTTTTTGTGTCTTCACAGCTCGCAAAAAGCATTGCTACTACTGCTAGAGACATTACAATTGTTTTTAGTTTCATAATAGTTTTTGTTGATTTAAAGTTTGAATCAAAGGTATTTCAAGAGAATTGAATTTTTTCACAATTGAAATTAATATTTAGTTAAATATTTTCTAAATTTTTAAGAGTAACATCAATTAAGGGAACATAATATTAAATTTATACTAATGCGAAAAAATGAAAGCTATAAAATTGTATCTTTAAATATTAATTTTTAAAATTTTTACAAAATGATCAAATCAAAATATCAAAGCGTTTTAGATTTAGGAGAAAAACTCAACATTCAAAACGGTGATGTAAAAGAAGAAAATGGCCAGCTTAAAGTTTGGGGAACTGCAAAAACACCTTATGAAAAAAACCTTCTTTGGGACGAAATAAAAAGAATAGGCGGTGAAAACCCTACAGATATAATGGCTGATATTAAAGTTGCAGACTCTTCTGTTTTTGCGCACCACACTGTGAAAAGCGGGGAATCTTTAAGTAAAATTGCGAAGCAGTATTATGGCAATGCAAACAAGTATAATGCTATATTTGAAGCCAATAGAGGGAAATTAAAATCGGCAGATCTTATTCATCCGGGTGATGAACTGGTAATTCCAAACATTTAATATTCATTAAGCTATAAGTAATAAAAATGCGTCTGTTTAACATAAACAGACGCATTTTTTATTTCCAAAAATTTTAAAGACCACTAATATAGCTTCCGTACAAATCCTTAAAATGAAGTCCGTTCCCCAAACTGAATTTGCTCAATTTTTTGTTTTCCGCCAATGCCCAAAGAATTAACTCCTTTAAAAAGTAACTATCCTTTTTCGAAGTTTCCGGCTGATATTTTTCAATCAATTGCTGCAATGGGATAATACGATCCAATTCATTTTTATACTCTTCGTCCGAATAGGAATCGAGTAATTCAAAATCATTTTCCTCAAAAAACCAGGCTACAATTTCGGCATACGGATCTTCATCGGTATTTTTTGTGAGCTTTTCAATTTTAGGAAAACGCTCTTTAAAAGTAGTATTTACGGCATCTACAATTAATTGCTGTGCAACTTGGGAAACACCTTCCTGCTCGCCTTCATAAACCAATTCAATTTTTCCAGTAATTGAAGGAATTACTCCCATAAAATCGCCCAAACGAATTGTAGTTTTTTCTTCTCCATTTTGTAAAGCTCTTCTTTCTGCAGTACTCAAAAGATTTTCAAAAGCAGTAATACTTAAACGAGCGCTCACGCCACTTTTAGCGTCGATAAAGTCATTTTCACGTGCCTCAAAACTTATTTGTTCCAAAATATCCTTTGCTAATTCAGGCACGTAAATGTTCGATTTTGTTTTAATAGCTTCCGCAGTTTCCTGTTCCGTAATGGTTCGTGCAGTTTGAATATCTTCTGGATAATGGGTTAGAATTTGGGAGCCAATTCTATCTTTTAGAGGAGTTACAATACTTCCGCGGTTTGTGTAATCTTCAGGGTTTGCGGTGAAAACAAACTGAATATCCAAAGGCAAACGAACTGCAAAACCACGAATTTGAATATCGCCTTCCTGTAAAATATTAAAAAGCGCAACTTGAATACGCGGTTGTAAATCTGGAAGCTCGTTAATTACAAAAATGCAGCGGTTGCTTCGTGGAATCATTCCGAAATGAATCACACGGTCATCGGCATACGTCAGTTTTAGATTTGCAGCTTTTATTGGATCCACATCACCAATAATATCTGCAACCGTAACATCTGGTGTTGCAAGTTTTTCTGAAAAACGGTCATCGCGGTGCAGCCAACTTATTGGAGTATCATCACCTTTTTCGTGCATCAAGTTTTTGGCGTATCGGGAAATGGGGTTGAAAGGATCATCATTAATTTCACTGCCTTCAACCACCGGAATGTATTCATCCAAAAGACCAACCATTTGCCTTGCCAATCGGGTTTTTGCTTGCCCGCGAAGTCCCAAAAGGTTGATATTATGTTTTGAAAGAATGGCGCGCTCCAATTCTGGAATTACGGTAAGTTCATACCCGTGAATGCCTACAAATGGCGTTTCCTTCTTCATTATTTTTTGAAGCAAATTTCTTCGCAATTCTTCTTTGATTGACTTCGGTTCGTAACCCGCTTTTTTAAGCTCTCCGAAGGTTTTTATTTTTTCTATATTCATCATTTATCTAATTCTTTTCTTTCTGTTCGTTTCATAATCACTAAAAATCATTTCACCCAACCCTTTCAGCCCTGTATAAAATGCCTTGCCTTGATTTGCTGCTGTGAAATGTTCAATAAATTGCATTAAATAAGGGTCTTCCGCAATCATAAAAGTGGTGATTGGAATATGAAGTTTTCGTGCCTGTGAAGCCATTGCGTAACATTTGTTTACAATATAACTATCAAGACCGTTGCTGTTTTTATAATAACGCCCGTCTGAAAGTTGGATGCAACTTGGTTTTCCATCAGTTATCATAAAAATCTGCTTGTTGGTGTTCCGTTTTCTTCGCAATAAATCCATCGCCAATTGAAGTCCAGCAACGGTATTTGTGTGATACGGACCTACATTTAAATAGGGTAAATCTTTTATTTTAATAGGCCAAGCGTCGTTTCCGAAAACTAAAATATCCAAGGTGTCTTTTGGATAGCGCGTTGTGATAAATTCTGAAAGCGCCATCGCCACTTTTTTTGCGGGCGTAATTCGGTCTTCGCCATAAAGAATCATACTATGGCTGATGTCTATCATCAAAACTGTGCTCATTTGGGTTTTATACATGGTTTCCTCAACCACCAAATCGCTTTCTGAAAGTGTGAAATCGCCCAGACCGTGATTTACCTGCGCATTTTTAAAACTCTCCGTCATTGAGATTTGTTCCAAAGAATCGCCAAATCGATAATCGCGAAACTCTCCAGCCTGCTCATCTCCCCTACCCGTTTGTTTGGTTCGGTGATTTCCTGCGCCGCTTTTCCGGAGCTTTCCAAAAATCTGCTCCAAAGCTCGTTTCCGAAGGGCTCTTTCGGTTTTTTCGGTAATTGCCAATCCGTTTGAGCCGTCAATCTTTATTTCTTCGCGCAGATAACCTTTCTTTTTAAGATCTTCCACAAAATCATCTAGTGTATAATCTTCCGTTGTAAGGTTATATTCTTCATCCAACTGTTTCAACCAGTCCATCGCTTCATCAAAATCGCCCGAGGTGTGCGTAATCAATTCCTGAAAAACATCGAAAAGTTTTTCGAAGGGCGATTGGTCTTTTGGAGTGTGTTTGGTGAAGATAAATCCGCTCTTGGCTTCTTTCTTGTTCATAATCTAAAAGTAAAACAATACTTGTTTATAAAAAAAGCCGAAACGTTAAACTACTTCTAAAAATAGAAAGGTGTAAATTTTAAAGAATTCCTATCCTTGCGGAATGCGCAATAGCTTCTTCGCTATTGCTGAAATAACAAGTTGCAACATTCATAGTTTCAATATTTTTCAGAACTGCTGCAGCTTGTTGTTTTTTGCGTCGGGAAGTTTGACGAATATAAATAGCCTTAATGTTTTCGGGGAAAATTTTTACGATGCGTTCATATAAATAAGGGTCTTTTTGCGAGTCATCGCCCAAAAGAACATAGTCCAGTTTTGGATAAAACATAATAATATCCTTTATCTTTTCGAATTTGTGGTTATGGCTTCCCCTTCCGGTGAAAAGGAAATCTGAAATTCCCGTTTTAATTTTTTTCAATTTAATGACTGCTTTCGGAAGTTTGTGCAACCGCGCAAAAGCATCAATAAATTCATATAAATTCCATTCGCTGCTGGAAACGTAAAAAAATGAATTTGAGGCCGTTTCGTTCTCCTGCCCTGCCCTGCTCAACGCTTGATAATGTGGCACAACGTCTTCAAAAACCTTGCGTTTGTTGATGTTTTTAAAAAGAAGGATGTAAAGTTTTTTGAAGAAATTTCCGCTGTGCGAAACCAAAAACGTATCATCAATATCTGAAATTACGCCAACTTTACTTTCAAAAGGTTTCAACAACTCTGAAGTCTGCACGATGCCATAATCATACAAGTTACAGCTAACTTCATACGGATGCCAGCCACTTTCCATGTTTTCGGAATAAGGAATTGTAAATCTAAAATAGCCGTCAGCCAAGGTTTTGGTTGTGACTACAATATTTTTGAATTTCAGAGTTACCTCAACATTTTCCAAAGGTTTAATACGAAACATATGTATCACCGAAACCGCGTGCCGGATGCCCTTTCGGTCCATTCTGTATTTGTCTGGGGCCCAAGATTTAAAAACGTGGCCAAAAACAACCAATTCCTCTTTGTTTACATAGCCACGGTACAATTTTAAATCAAGCTTCACTTATTGAGATTTCGTTAACGATTTAGCATTTCCAAATTACTTAATTTTAAAAACAAACTATACTAATGAATTCAGAAAATTATGTTTTGCTCGTAGTCAACCCTATTTCAGGTGATTCCGACAAATCTCCCATTATAACTTCAGTAAAGGAGGAAGCTAAAAGCAGAAAAATCAATTTCAAACTTTACGAAACCAGCGGAAAAAAAGACAAAGAAGCTATTGAATCCATTATAAAAGAAATAAAGCCGTCGCGAATTTTAGTAGCTGGCGGCGATGGAACCATTTCATTGGTGGCAGAATGTATTTTAGGAACTGATATTTGTTTGGGAATAATTCCAGCGGGTTCCGCAAACGGAATGGCCGTTAATTTCAACCTTCCGCAAACACTTCCGGAACAGATAGAAATTGCACTTTCAGATTGCACTATGAAATTGGACGCGCTGTTCATAAATGGAAAAATTTGTCTCCACATTGCCGATTTGGGCATAAATGCAGAACTTATCCGAAACTATGAAGATTCTGGTATTCGTGGAAAAATGGGCTATTTTTTACAATCCATCCCCACGCTTTTTAATTCAGATTCCCCGTTCCATTTCAGTGTGGAAACCGAAGAAGGAACTTTTGAGGAAACCGGAATACTCCTCGCCATTGCCAATGCAAATAAATTTGGAACAGGCGCCACCATTAACCCAAACGGCAAAATGAACGATGGCAAGTTTGAAATCCTCATTTTCAAAAGCCTTGACTTTATCGAAATTTTTAAGACAATAAACGATAAGCCCGAAATGTCCGATGATTTTGTTCGTGTGGTTTCAACCAATAAAGCGAAGATTAACTCAATAAAAAAAATACCTTTCCAAATAGACGGTGAGTTTTTAGGCGAAATTGACCAAGCAACGGCAACTATAGAAAAAAAGAGTCTTTTAATGGCTTTACCGGAAATGTTCTGTAAATTACATACACAAAACCTTCATTGATGAATATTCATAAAGTATCGTTCACAAACAAAGACGAAGAGCAGCTAGCGGGCCGTTTGGAACTTCCTTTAGACCAAGAGCCACATAATTTTGCAATTTTTGCGCACTGCTTTACCTGTACAAAAAATTTAACGGCAATAAAAAATATAGGGCGTGCACTGACCGATGCGGGGTTTGGCGTGCTTCGTTTTGATTTTACGGGTTTGGGGGAAAGTGAGGGTGATTTTGAAAACACAAATTTCTCTGGAAATGTAGAGGATCTTGTTGAAGCCGCAACTTTTTTAGAAAAAAATTATAGGGCTCCCACCTTATTAATTGGACATTCTTTGGGCGGTGCCGCTGCTATTTTTGCGGCAAACAAGGTTTCTTCAATTAAAGCTGTGGCTGTAATCAATTCGCCCAGCGACCCTTCACACGTAAAGCATTTGCTGAAAGACAGCGCGCACGAAATTACCAAAAACGGAAAGGCGAAAGTGAATTTGGGAGGAATGGACTTCACAATTAAAAAACAATTTTTGGATGACCTTGAAAACAAATCGCTTATTGATGTTGTAAGCAATTTTAAAAAGGCACTTTTAATTTTACATTCTCCACAGGACAAAACAGTTGGCATTAAAAATGCCGAAGAAATATATAAAGCGGCCCGTCATCCAAAAAGTTTTGTTTCGCTTGATGGTGTTGACCATCTTTTAAGCAAAAAAGAAGATTCCAAGTATGTGGGTCAGGTAATTGCAGGCTGGGCTTCCCGCTATGTAGAAATTCCTCCGGTTGAAGCAATAAAAAGTAAAAGTAAAGTTGCTGCAAGTCTAAATGATGATGAAAAATTCACAACCCACCTAAAACTTGGCGATCATTATTTCATAGCTGATGAACCCACAAGTTTTGGCGGAAACAACTTTGGACCCTCACCCTACGAGTTTCTTTCCGCAGGCCTTGCTGCTTGTACTGTTATGACTATACAGATGTATGCAAGAAGAAAGAATTGGAAGGTGGAAAATGTAACTTGTCATATCAACTATTCCAAAGATCATGCGGTGGATTGTGAGCATTGTGAAGAAGATTCAGCCAAAATAGACACCTTTACACGTGAAATAAAATTAACTGGAAACCTTTCCGAAGAACAAAAAACTAAACTGCTCCAAATTGCGGATAAATGTCCTGTTCATAAAACATTGCATACTAAAACACAAATTATCACCACTTTAAAAATCTCATAAAATCTGCATATATTGCGTTGATCTATTTTGTAAAATTGTATTGTATTTAAACCAAAATTTATGAAGATAAAAACACATTTAATTCTCTTGATATTTGCTGTAACTTTTTTGCAAAGCTGCTGTTGGTATGGCGATTGTAACGGAAATGATGATATTCCTCCGCCTTTTGCTGAATCTGAATATGAACCAGTGTTTATGGAGCGGCCTGAGTTTGAAAGTAGTGTATTACTCTCCTCTGCTAAACCGGTAGTGAATGCTGGAAAAATTTATGTAATTGAATCTTACCTTTTCATTAATGAAAAGAACGAAGGTTTTCATGTCTTCAATAATGAAAATCCTTCCAGCCCTTCCGCTATTTATTTTATAGAATCTCCGGGAGCAACAGATTTGGCTATAAGAGATAACGTTTTCTTTATTAATCAAGCAACAGATCTTATCGCTGTTCAAGTAAATCTGGAAACCGGAGGGCTTAATGTTTCTAAACGGATAAAGAACACCTTCCCTGAAATGCTTTCACCAGATGGGTTTTACCCCAATAGTATGCCACAGAATAGTGTAGTTGTAAACTGGATACCAAAAACCAACACTCCATGAAAAAAATAGTATTTTTTATTATATCAATAGCTTTTACATTGGCTTGTAGCCAAGATGGTGAAAATGGATCTCAAAATGAAGCTATGGGCAATAATGATGGACAAGGTGGATCCTTGGCACGTTTTGCAATGCTGGGAGATTATCTATACACTGTAGATGAATACGGCTTAAATGTTTATAACATCGCAACTCCGTCAGACCCCGTATTCGTAAATAATATTCCTATCAGCTTTAGAATCGAAACTCTTTTCAATTATAAGGAATATCTCTACATAGGTTCGCAGAATGGAATGTTTATTTATAGCATTGGTAATCCTGAGTTCCCAGAATATCTTGCAGATGTGCAGCATTTCACCTCTTGTGATCCGGTTGTGGCAAATGCCACAACAGCCTTTGTTACGCTATGGTCAGATTTAGGATGTGGAACTACAGTCAACCAATTGGAAATTTATGATATTACTGATGTGGTAAACCCCACATTGTTAAGTGTGAGAAATCTAACCTTTCCAAAAGGAATGGGACTTTACAGAAACTATTTGTTTGTATGTGATGATGAAATAAAAATTTTCGATATTTCTGATCCTGCAAATTCAGTTTTAGTTCACAACATAAACAGGCTGGCGTTTGATGTAATTATACAAGGTGATTTATTAATTGCCATAGGGCAAAATGGAATTTATCAATATCAACTCAACCGAAACGATATAACTGACACCTCTGAATTAAGTACTTTAAACTTTTAAAATACTCTTAAATTATTGCAGTCACATAAAAACTATTGTACCTTTAATTTAAAACTAGTATTAAACCAAAAAATAAATCATGAAAAAAATCAGTTTAATTTGCAGTCTTTTTGCCGTAATGGCGTTTGTAGGCTGTAAAAATGAAAAAAAAGACAAAGATGCTGAGGACGGAATGAATGATTCCGTCGAAATGGAATCTGCAACCCAACAGGATGTAACAAAAGAGCAGCCCAAAACAGTTTCTGTTATGATGGAGTCCAAAAGCGGTAGTACTGCACAGGGCGAAGCATATTTTTCTGAAGAAAACGGAACGGTGACATTGGAAGCCAAATTTTCAGGTCTTAAACCTGGAACCCATGCAATCCATCTTCACGAAAAAGCAGATTGTAGCTCAGATGACGGGAAATCTTCTGGAGGTCACTGGAATCCAACCCATCAAAAACACGGAAAGTGGGGCGATCCTGAAGGATATCATAAAGGTGACATAGGTAATTTTGAAGCTGATGCTGAAGGAATGGGAAAAATTTCTATGAAAACTGACGAATGGTGTATAGGTTGTGGTGATGAAAACAAAGACATTATCGGCAAAGCTATAATTATACACGAAGGTACAGATGATTTTGTAACGCAACCAACCGGCGATGCTGGAGGTAGAGTTGCCTGTGGAGGAATTATAAAATAATAATTATTTTTCTTCTTCCTTGAAATAAAAAAAATGTCGGCAAAATTTGCCGACATTTTTTTTATGAAGTTAAAGTAGTATTATTTAAATATGAAGAGCCCTGTCATCCGTTGCGGCAAGTGCGGCTTCTTTCACAGCCTCTGCATACGTAGGGTGTGCGTGGCTCATTCTAGAAATATCTTCTGCACTGGCACGGAATTCCATAGCTGTAACTGCTTCGGCAATTAAATCAGCAACACGGGCACCAACCATGTGCACTCCGAGCACCTCATCGGTCTTTTTATCGGAAAGGATTTTTACAAAGCCATCTGTATCACCACTCGCTCGGCTTCTTCCCAAAGCGCGCATCGGGAATTGGCCGCTTTTGTATTCTACTTTTGCTTCTTTAAGTTGCTCTTCTGTTTTTCCAACTGAAGCAACTTCCGGCCAAGTATAAACTACGCCCGGAATTAGGTTGTAATCAATATGTGGCTTTTGTCCGGCAATTATTTCAGCGACCAAAACACCTTCTTCCGAAGCTTTGTGCGCAAGCATTGCCCCGCGAACCACATCACCAATGGCGTAGATATTTTTAATATTGGTTTGAAGATGATCGTTAACATCAATCATTCCACGTTCTGTAATTTTCACGCCAGCGTTTTCAGCTTTCAATCCTTCCGTATAAGGCTTTCTTCCTACGGAAACCAAGCAATAATCGCCTTTAAAAGTTACTTCTTTATCATTTTTATCGGTTGCAGTAACGGTAACTTCCTTTCCTTTTTTGGAAACTGCGGAAACTTTATGCGAAACGTAAAATTTCACCCCTTGTTTCTTCATCACCTTCATTAATTCCTTGCTTTGTGCGGAATCCATGGTTGGGATAATCCGGTCCATATATTCCACAACGGAAACCTCAGCGCCCAAACGGTGATAAACCTGACCAAGTTCCAAACCAATCACACCACCGCCAATAACGATAAGGTGTTTTGGAACCTCTTTCATATTTAAAGCCTCGGTTGAAGTGATAATTCGGTCTTTATCCAATTTTATAAAAGGAAGCGTTGACGGCTTGCTGCCGGTAGCAATAATGGTATTTTTCGCTTCAATGGTTTCTTTTTTCTTTCCGTTGGTGATTTCAATATGGGTTGCATCCTTAAAAGCGCCCATTCCTGTGAAAACGTCAATTTTGTTTTTATCCATTAAAAACGCAATTCCTTTGGTGGTTTGATCCACAACCGAAGCTTTGCGTTCTATCATTTTTTTCAAATTCAATTTTATATCGCCAGAAATTTCAATCCCGTGCTCTTCAAAATGTTTCATCGCATCTTCATAATGATGTGAGGAATCCAGTAACGCTTTGCTCGGAATACAGCCTACATTCAGGCAGGTTCCACCCAAAACATCATATTTTTCAATGATTGCGGTTTTCATACCCAATTGTGCGCAACGGATTGCTGCTACATATCCACCGGGACCCGAACCAATTATTGCTACATCATAAGTGCTCATAAAATATCTCTTTAAAATTGAAGTGCAAATTTAACAGTTAAAGCTTAGATAGTAAAAGTTATAATCAATAAAGTTTTGGCAATTCTGAAAACTAAAATTAGAAAAGGAAATGGCATATAATTTTACCACTCCTTTAATTTTTCGCAAATTTGCCGAACAACCTAAAATAATTATCATGGCTTTTAAACCAGCAGACAAAATTCAGGATTTACAATACTTTGGCGAATTTGGCGGGGTCAATCCTTCCATTTCAGATTCTTCAACCTATACCTTTCTTTCCGCAAAAACGATGTTCGATACTTTTGAAGGCAATGCGGACGGCTGTTATTTATATTCACGCCACTCCACCCCTTCCAATCTCTATTTGGGCCAAGCTTTGGCAGCAATGGAAGGAACCGAAACCGCAAATGTTGCAGCAAGCGGAATGGGTGCAATTACCCCGGCAATTCTTCAGCTTTGTAAAGCGGGCGACCATATAGTTTCCAGCCGGACTATTTATGGCGGAACTTATGCTTTCTTAAAAAACTTTGCTCCGCGATTGAATATTGAAACCTCATTTGTAGATATTACAAAATTGGATGAAGTTGAAAATTCAATTACTAAGAACACAAAAATTATTTACTGCGAAACAGTAAGCAATCCACTTTTGGAAATTGCGGATATTGAAGCCCTTTCAAAGATTTCGAAAAAACACGGCCTGAAATTATTGGTTGACAATACCTTTTCACCCTTGAGCATTTCGCCAGCGGATTTGGGAGCTGATGTAGTTTTGCACAGTTTAACAAAATTCATAAACGGCAGTAGCGATACCATGGGCGGTGTAACTTGTGGCACACAGGAATTTATTGATGCCCTTCGGAATGTAAATGATGGCGCCAATATGCTTTTAGGTCCTGCTATGGACAGTTTGCGTGCGGCTTCTATTTTGAAAAATCTTAGAACGCTTCACATTCGCATAAAACAACACAGTGAAAACGCTTTGTATTTAGCTGAAAAATTTGAGGCCGATGGTTTGAAAACGGTTTATCCCGGATTGAAATCACACACGGGCCACGAGCTTTTCAAAAAAATGATGAACGAGGAATACGGTTTCGGCGGAATGTTGACGATTGACGTAGGCGGAATCGATAAAGCAAACGAATTAATGGAAATGATGCAGGAGCACAATCTTGGATATCTGGCAGTTAGTTTAGGCTTTTATAAAACACTCTTCAGTGCGCCGGGGTCTTCCACTTCTTCAGAAATTCCAGAAGAGGAACAAAAAGAAATGGGGCTTAGTGATGGCTTGATTCGTTTCTCGATTGGGTTGGATAATGATATTGCTCGTACGTATCAAATGATGCGTGAGTGTATGGTTAAAGTTGGAGTGTTGTAAGGAATTATTTCAAAAATAGTTTTTAAAGGGAGCAGCTAATCTGTTCCCTTTTTTAATTTGCATAGGTTTTCACAAAATCGTAACATTACATTCCATTATTAAAACTTCCCTATGCAAAGTCAAGAAATAAAACCCACCGACCCCAAAGATGATCAGGTTGTAGAAAACGTAGAACTGAATATTTGGGAGGCGTTAATCCCTGTTTTTGCGTTAATTGGAATGCTTGCCTATAACGTTTATACCTATGGTAGCGACGCTTTAAGTGGTTCAAATCAATTTATTCTTTTGCTTGGTGGCGCGGTTGCAGCTATTGTTGGCTTCTTCAATAAAGTGAGTTTTGAACAAATGCTGGAAGAAGTTGCAGTAAATATAAAATCTACTGCAAGTGCCATTTTGATTTTATTGATGGTAGGTGCATTGGCGGGGACATGGCTTATTAGCGGTATTATCCCAACCATGATTTACTATGGTTTACAGGTGTTGAACCCAACAATTTTTCTAGCGGCCTGTGTTATAATTTGCGCAATAATCTCTGTTGCCACGGGAAGTAGTTGGACCACCTCAGCTACAGTGGGTATTGCTTTAATCGGGATTGCAGATGCATTAAATGTTCCATTAGGAATGACTGCTGGAGCTGTTCTTTCCGGAGCTTATTTTGGAGATAAAATTTCACCCATGAGCGATACTACAAATCTCGCCCCGGCAATGGCGGGAACAGATTTGTTTACGCACATTCGGTACATGCTTTACACCACTACCCCAACCATTATAATTACTTTAATCGTTTTTATAATTATAGGACTCAATTTGGATACTACGGGGAGCGCTGACACCCATTTAATTTTAGCTGCTGTTAATGATGCTTTAAATGTTAGTCCGTGGCTTTTTATTGTTCCAATTATAGTTATTGGTTTGATTATTATGAAAACCTCTCCATTGATAGCTTTGTTGATAGGAACGCTTTTAGGAGGTATTGCCGCTTTAATTTTTCAACCCGAAATTGTAACTGCAATCGGAGGTGGAACCCATTTAGATTTTCAAACCGCTTACAAAGGAATTATGAATGCCATCACAGTTGAAACTTCAATTCCAACTGAAAACGAAGCGCTGAAAGGGCTTTTCACAGCAGGCGGAATGAGTAAAATGATGGGTACAATTTGGTTGATTCTCTGTGCAATGACTTTTGGCGGTATAATGGACGCTATAGGTGCTTTAGCAACAATTAGCAAAGCACTATTGAAAATGTTTCACACTGTTTTTGGTCTTTTTGCAAGTACAGTTATTAGTTGTTTAGCTCTGAATGTTACCGCTAGCGATCAATACTTGGCTATTGTAATTCCGGGAAAAATGTATGCGAAAGCATTTAAGGATAAAGGTCTTGCACCTGAAAACCTTTCCCGAACATTGGAAGACTCTGGTACGGTCACTTCCGTTTTAGTTCCTTGGAACACCTGTGGAGCTTACCAAAGTGGCGTTTTGGGCGTTGATACACTTCATTATGCCGGCTATGCTATTTTTAACTGGCTCAGCCCATTTATGACGCTTCTCTTTGCAGCATTCCGTATAAAAATAAGACAGCTTTCTGAAGTAAAAAAAGCTTAGCCTAATCTTATTATTTTACCGTTTTAAAATTTTTTAAAGCGATTAACCCTACTATATATTTTGCCTATACTTTAATAGAATTTTAAGTATGTATTACTTTTTATTACTCTCTTAAATGGGTACTTTTGCACCGTCAAAAAAGAGTAAATTTTAAAAGAAAAATATATGACTTTAGTAGGTAAAAAATTTCCAAACATTGCTGTAAATGCAATTAACAACAAAGGTGTAAACCAAAACATAAACATTTTTGAAACCGCAAAAAAAGAAGGCAAAAAAGTAATCCTTTTTTGGTACCCAAAAGACTTTACGTTTGTTTGCCCTACAGAATTGCATGCTTTTCAAGCTGCCTTGGGCGAATTTGAAAAAAGAAATACACTTGTTATTGGTGCATCCTGTGATTCCGCAGAGGTTCACTTTGCTTGGTTAAATACACCAAAAAACAATGGCGGTATTGAAGGAGTTTCTTATCCGCTTATCGCTGATACCAACCGCAACCTTTCAAGTGCTCTTGGAATTCTTGACAGCACCAACGAGCGCTATGATGAAGAAACAGGTTTGTTAATGGTTGACGGAGATAACGTAACTTACAGAGCAACTTACCTAATTGACGAAGAAGGTACCGTTTTCCACGAAAGTGTAAACCATATGCCATTGGGCAGAAACGTTTCAGAATTTTTGAGGTTGATTGATGCTTATGCACACGTTCAAAAAAATGGTGAAGTGTGTCCTGCAAACTGGCAAGAAGGTGAAACAGCAATGAACGCTAACCGCGAAGGTGTTGCTGACTATCTTTCTCAGCATTTAAATTAATCAGAAGTTAAATTTTTTGAAACAGTCCTTTTCTTTCCCGAAAAGGACTTTTCTTTTTATGAAACCTTTTATAAATTAACTGAAATGCTTTATGTAATTTTATACTTCACATTAAAATAAAAATTATGGCATCTATAAAACTTGGCGGAAATCCAATAGAAACAACGGGAAGCCTTCCCATTATTGGTTCTAAAGCAACTAATTTTAAATTAACAACAACCGATCTTTCTTCAAAATCACTTTCAGACTATGACGGTCAACGAAAAATACTCAACATTTTTCCAAGTGTAGATACTGGCATCTGTGCAGCTTCCGCAAGAAAGTTTAATGAGGAAGCATCAAAACTTGACAATACGAAAATTCTTTGTATTTCAAGGGATTTACCTTTTGCGCAAAAACGTTTTTGTGCTGCAGAGGGCATTGAAAATGTAGAAATGCTATCCGACTTTAAAGATGGTAGCTTCGGAAAAAACTATGGATTGGAAATCAAAGATGGCGCATTTCAAGGCTTGCATTCACGAGTTGTTTTGGTTTTGGATGAAAACAATAAAGTAATATATTCTGAACAAGTTCCTGAAATTGGTCAAGAACCCGATTATGCCTCGGCTATAAAAGCTCTTCACTAATGTGGAATTCATTTTTGGGAAAGCGCCTTAAAGGATGCGGATACGCATTTAAAGGCGCTTTGCTTTTGCTCCGCACTGAAGCGAGTATACAAGTACAAGCTGTTATCGCAATTATAATGGCGTTTGCTGGATTTTATTTTGAAATTTCGGCAGTTGAATGGATGCTTCAAATTTTTGCAATCGGTTTGGTCATGAGTATTGAAGGTTTAAATACAGCCGCTGAGGAAATTGCAGATTTTGTGCACCCGGATTTTCACAATAAAATCGGTTTTATAAAAGATGTTGCCGCCGGAGCTGTTTTCTTTGCTGCAATAACTGCCATTATTATTGGTTGTATTATTTACTTTCCCAAGTTTTATTGAAATTAAAACTTATTTGGAATTTGTTTTTTGTAATTTGAATTTTTCCACATTGATATTTGTATTTTTGCTGAAAGACAACCCATCTATTAATGGCTAAAAAGAAGAACAAAAACACTAGCGCACCGCGCAAAAAAATAAGCTTTTCGCTATCCAAACAACAAAAAATACTATTGGGTAGCTTTTTGTTTTTGTTGGGGCTGGCTTTTTTGTTTTCCTTTATTTCCTACTTTTTTACTTGGCAAGCAGACCAAAGTGAAATTGGTCTTTTGGCCGAACGCGAACTGCAAACAAAAAACTGGCTCAATAAATTTGGAGCAAATGTGGCCCACTTTTTCATTTATGACGGTTTCGGTATTTCGGCCTTAATTTTTGGGTTTTTAGTTACACTAACCGGAATTTATTATTTTTTCGATTATGCCAAAAAACAACTTTTAAAATTCTGGTTTTGGGGATTGCTTTTGATGCTTTGGATTTCAGTATTCTTCGGTTTCTTCGGAGAAAAAACAACGATTTTCAGTGGAATTATCGGTTATGAAACCAATGATTTAATGCAGGATTATTTAGGCTTGGTGGGCGCAATGTTGATAATGATTTTTATACTGATTGTCTATTTGGTCGTGCGTTTAAAACTAACCCCAGAAATGGCTATTGACGCCTTTCGAAGTTCAAAAGAGCAAATTGAATCTGAATTTGTAACTGATAAGAAAGAGGTGGCGAATGTTGAAAATGATAATGGGGAATCCGATGAAGAAGAGGAAGAAGAAATTCCTAAACCCTATATAGAAGAAAAAATAACTCCCCCTACTCCTCCTGTAGCAGAAAAAATTATTCTGAAATCTGATGTGGAAGGCGATGTTGAAATGGAAGTGGAGCAAGCCCCCGAAGAAGAGGAAATTGAAAATATAAGTGCGAAACTAGTAAAGGATTTTGGAGAATTCGATCCAAAACTGGAATTGGGCAACTATAAATTCCCAAGCATAGAATTGTTGCGAGACCACACTGCTGGCGGAAGTATTACCATAGACCAGGAAGAACTTGAAGAAAACAAAAACCGAATTGTTGAAACCCTTAACAATTATAAAATTGGAATTGCAAATATTAAAGCTACGGTTGGGCCAACGGTAACGCTTTATGAAATTGTTCCCGATGCGGGAGTCCGAATTTCAAAAATTAAAAATTTGGAAGACGATATAGCCCTTTCGCTTTCAGCCTTGGGCATCCGTATCATCGCGCCAATTCCGGGAAGGGGAACCATTGGTATTGAAGTTCCAAATAAAAATCCGCGAGTGGTTTCAATGCGTTCAGTAATTGCTTCCGCAAAATTCCAAAACGCCGAAATGGAACTTCCAATAGCTTTTGGAAAAACCATTAGCAACGAAACCTTTGTTGTTGATTTGGCAAAAATGCCGCATATGCTTATGGCTGGAGCCACTGGGCAAGGTAAATCGGTTGGGTTGAATGCGGTATTGACTTCCCTTCTTTATAAAAAACATCCCGCAGAAGTAAAGTTCGTTTTGGTAGATCCAAAAAAAGTGGAACTGACGCTTTTCAACAAAATTGAACGGCATTATTTGGCAAAACTTCCCGATACAGAGGAAGCTATTATAACTGACACCACAAAAGTAATTCATACTTTAAATTCACTTTGTATTGAAATGGACGCGCGTTACGATTTGCTGAAGGACGCGATGGTTCGAAACATTAAAGAATACAATACAAAATTCAAAAACCGAAAACTGAACCCAAATGATGGCCACCATTATTTGCCCTACATCGTTTTAGTGATTGACGAATTTGCGGATTTGATTATGACTGCCGGAAAGGAAGTGGAAACGCCAATCGCCCGATTGGCGCAACTTGCAAGGGCAATCGGAATTCATTTGATTATTGCTACACAACGGCCTTCGGTTAACGTTATCACAGGTATTATAAAGGCCAACTTCCCAGCGCGTATTGCGTTTAGGGTAACAAGTAAAATTGATTCCCGAACCATTTTAGACAATTCTGGGGCAGATCAACTTATTGGTCGTGGTGATATGCTTTATACGCAAGGCAATGAACTGACACGTATTCAGTGCGCATTTGTTGATACACCCGAAGTTGCTGATATTACGGAGTTTATTGGCTCACAAAAAGCATATCCCGATGCACATTTGCTTCCGGAATACGTTGGTGAAGAAGGTGGCACAAATCTTGATATTAACATCGAGGAACGCGACAAAATGTTCCGTGAAGCCGCAGAAGTATTGGTAATTGCACAACAAGGTTCTGCTTCATTATTACAGCGAAAGCTTAAATTGGGATATAACCGGGCTGGAAGAATTATTGATCAAATGGAAGCGGCGGGTATTGTTGGCCCTTTTGAAGGCAGCAAGGCACGGCAGGTTTTGGTTCCGACCATAGATGCTTTAAATCAACTTTTAGATAATGAAATAAATGATAATTAAAATGAAAAATCTCAGTATTATTTTAACCGCTCTTTTTATAACTTCTTTTTCACAGGCACAGGATGCAAAATCTTTGCTGAAAGAAGTTTCCGCGAAAGCAAAAAGCTACGATAATATTTCAATCGACTTCAAATATAATTTGAACAATTCCAAAGAAAATGTAAACCAGGAAACCCGTGGCGATGTTACACTTCAGGGCAATAAATATGTGTTGAATATGCTTGGCACTACCCGAATTTTTGATGGAAAAAATATATACACAATCGTTCCCGAAGATGAAGAAGTAACCATTTCAGCATACAATGCAAATGATGATAAGGAAATTACTCCTTCAAAAATGCTGACATTTTATGAAAAAGGTTACAACTATAAAATGGATATTGAGCAAAATGTAAAGGGAAGAAAAATACAGTTTGTAAAACTTATTCCTATTGATTCAAAAGCCGAAATTAAAGATATTCTTTTGGGAATAGATGTACAGACAAAACATATTTACAAACTGATACAGACCGACGCCAAAGGAACAAAATACACACTTACCGTAAATTCCTTTAAAACAAATCAACCTGTTTCCAAAACCTTGTTTACTTTTGACGAGGCTAAATACAAAAAAGACGGTTATTACATAAACAAAATCTAACCGCACATAAGTGAAAATACTGGACAGGTATATATTAGTGACCTTTTTGAAGACGTTTGTAAGCGTCTTCATTATTTTAATGTTCATATTTGTCCTGCAGACCATTTGGCTTTACATTTCTGAATTGGCCGGAAAAGACTTGGACGTCTGGATTGTACTGAAGTTTCTTTGGTACGTTTCCCCTCGACTTATTCCATTGGTACTTCCGTTAACAATTTTGGTTACCTCATTAATGGTTTTTGGAAGTTTTGCTGAAAAATATGAATTTGCGGCAATGAAATCAACCGGCATTTCCCTGCAACGCGCTATGGGAAGTGTGATTGGCTTTATTGTTATTTTGGCAATAACAGCTTTCTTTTTTGCCAACAACGTTATCCCCTATTCCGAATATAAATGGCAAAACCTGCGTCGGAATATTTCACAATTTCAGCCTTCAATGGTTATTGCTGAAGGGCAATTCAGCCAGATTGGTGATATGTTCAATATTAAAGTTGAAGAAAAAAGTGGCGATCGCGACCAATATCTGAAAGATGTAGTAATTCACAAAAAGAATGAAACCCGTCCTAATGGAAATTTCACTGTAATCATTGCGGACAAAGGAGAACTTGCCAGTGAAGAAGGAAGTAATACACTTTCCTTAATTCTTAAACAAGGGAATTATTACGAAGATATTCAGACAAATAATCCTGTGAAACAAAAAGGAGAACCCTTTGCAAAAAGTTATTTTGACGAATATGCCATCAATATTGACCTTACTGAATTGAATGCCCAAGATATTGATAAAGAAAACAATGTCAACAATCAAAATATGTACAACATCAGTGAGCTTCGGGTGGAAATAGACTCACTATCTAACAGTTATTCTAAGGACATTGAATCATATACCAAAAATATGTATTACCGCAGCGGTGTTGAGAAATTACAGGAAGACCAAATAGTTGAATCTTCAAAACCGCCCGAAATCAATACTATTTTAGAAATTTATAATCCCACACAGCAATTGCAAATCGTAAAACTCGCCCTAAACAATGCGAAGGGAACGCTGCAAACGGTAGATGCAAAAAAGGTGGAATTTAAAGCCAAAACAAAACGGTTGAACAAAACCGAAATAGCCCTTCACGAAAAATATGCATTGGCACTTGCTTGTATTATCTTGTTTTTTGTGGGAGCACCCCTCGGAGCTATCATCCGTAAAGGAGGAATGGGACTACCGATGGTGGTTGCAGTTTTACTTTTTTTAACGTATCATTTTATTGGTATTTTTGCAAAAAACAGTGCAGAAGATGGAACTATGCATCCGTTTATAGCATCTTGGCTCAGTACTGGAATTATGCTTCCGCTGAGCATTTGGTTAACATACCGCGCAACTACCGACCAAGGTATTATTGATTTTGACTCTTTCATACAACGCATTGGGCGCTTATTAGGAATAAAAAAGAAAAAGAAAACTGACTAGGGTTTTCTTAATCACAACCTTCTTTTGGCAAATTACAACTGTACATTTTATATCTTTGCATAACCTTTATAAAGAGCTATGATTTCCACAGAAAAAGAAACTTCCGTTTACTTAAACACTATTGAAGAAGCCATTGAAGATATTCGCAATGGAAAAATAATTATAGTCGTTGATGATGAAAATCGAGAAAATGAAGGAGACTTTATTGCTGCAGCCGAAATGGTAACGCCAGAAATGATAAATTTTATGGCAACCCACGGCAGAGGCCTTATTTGTGCACCCTTAACTGAGGAACGTTGCAACGCGCTTGATTTGAATATGATGGTGGAAAACAACACTGTACTGCACCACACACAGTTTACCGTTTCTGTAGATTTGATTGGCCACGGTTGTACAACTGGAA
Source organism: Aequorivita nionensis (assembly GCF_046352995.1). GTDB lineage: Bacteria > Bacteroidota > Bacteroidia > Flavobacteriales > Flavobacteriaceae > Aequorivita > Aequorivita nionensis. The sequence goes on from NZ_CP130281.1 coordinate 3,123,278, forward strand.
TATCTGTTCACGACCGTTCAAAAACCATTAAAGCCTTGGTTGATGAAAACACCAAAGCGAACGATTTAGGAAGGCCGGGACATATTTTTCCACTTCGTGCAAAGCAAGGTGGCGTTTTAAGAAGAACCGGCCACACCGAAGCTGCAATTGATTTAGCTCGTTTGGCAGGATTGAAACCTGCGGGAATTTTGGTTGAAATTTTAAATGAAGACGGTACCATGGCGCGGCTTCCAGAGTTAATGAAAGTTGCCAAGAAATTTGATTTAAAATTAATTTCCATTGAAGATTTAGTAAAATACCGAATGGAACACGATTCCTTGATTGAAAAAAAGGAAGATTTCAAAATAAATACAAAGTTTGGAGATTTCAGACTTCGTGCATACAAACAAACTACAAACGATCAAATACATATTGCACTTACAAAAGGATCTTGGATAGAAAATGAACCCGTCTTAGTCCGCGTTAATGCAACTTTGGTAAATGGTGATATTTTGGGAACACTTACCAACAACGCCGAACAGAAATTGGATGATATGTTTAACGTTATTAATAATGATGGAAAAGGCGCTATTGTTTTTATAAATCAACAAAGCCAATCATTAAATCTTTTAAGTCGTTTAAAAGAATTAAAAGAAAACCAAAAACCAAACGAAATTGCCAAAGCCCCACGCATTGAAATGGACAGCAAGGATTTTGGAATTGGAGCACAAATTCTTCACGATTTAGGAATCCATAAAATTCGTCTTGTATCAAACAGTGAGCAAACCAAAAGAGTAGGAATGATTGGGTATGGTTTGGAAATTAAGGAATACGTAACTTATTAAATCAATTTTTGGAGATTGTTTTATTTATCAATAAAGCTTCAAGTTTTTTAACCCGGTTTTCCAATTCATTGGTTTTTTCACTTTCAACTTTATAAGCCTGTAATTGGTTAACTTTATTTTCTAATTCGATAATCCTCAATTCTTTTTTATCAAGTTCTTGTTTCAATTCCTTAATAGCTTGCACATAAAATGCGTCATAAGTTCCATAAGCAGTTTGGTAGAACCCCTGTTTATCTTTAATAACTTTTTCTGGAAACACTTCCATCAATTCTTGGGCAATAAAACCGTATTGAATTCCTTTAGGTCTTGGCGTCCCTGTTTGGGTATCATTCCATTCATAACTAACGCCATTCATTTTTGAAATTTTTTCAAGTGCAGTGCCACCAGATATGGGATAAATGTTTTTCTTTAACCTTCTATCTGAGTTTGCCAGCCAATCTCCAGCTGAAGCTTTTGACGCTTCACCACCAACCTCAAAAGTATTGGTTAAGTTATCAATAGGTCTATTTATTCCCACCATATCCGTTGCAAAATTACCACCTATTAAAGGGGTTGCGGAATTACTGTTTTCAATATAGAGTCTATCATTATTGGTAGTTTCATTTCCGCCAGAATTAACGCCTATAAAAACATTTCGGTTTGCATTCGTTAAAGTTTTTCCGGAAAAAGAGCCAATGGCAACATTGTCATTTCCTCCAGTAAGATTTAAAAGCGACTCTTCTCCATTAGCTGTATTGTAATCACCTGTAAGATTATTGTAAAGAGCATTGGTGCCACTGGCGGTATTAGATTCGCCATCGATGTTTTTATTAAGCGCCTGAAAACCATTTGCGGTATTTTTAATTCCCGAGATATTTGCCTTCAATGTTTGTGAACCTGTGGCCGTATTCCAAGCACCCGTATTTACAGTAAGACTTTGCGAACCAATTGCAGTATTGGAATGTGTATCAATATTATTTTCTAGTGCTTTATAGCCAAATGCCGTATTGTTTGTGCCTGTGGTATTTCCATAAAGGGTATGGAATCCTGTAGCGGTATTGCGTTCTCCACCAACATTGCTATTCAAAGCATTAAATCCAATTCCCACATTTCGGTTATCTGTTCCATCATCCATTGAACCTGCATCAATTCCTAAAAAAATTGAAGAGCCAGTATTATCAGATTTTGCATCAGAAAGATCATCAATTTTTTTTGACCCCACTGCTTTCCAACTTGTGAGAGTGTTGTCCCAATAATAAAATCCTTTCGGGTAAGTTGTATTACCAGTGAAATATACCATCATCCCATTCTGTGCTGCAGAGGGTGGAGTGCCTGGAAAATTATCAATTTTAGGAATAAGAATACCATCAATATTTGAAGGAGCTGCTTGAGAGCTGGAACGAATGTCTAACAGTGCATTAGGACTTGTAGTGCCAATACCTACTTGCGAAAATGAAGTGATACTATATAGAATTACAAGAAGAAATAACGCAAATTTCATAGCCACATAGTTAAAAGTACAAACAAATTTTCAGTAAAAATACTCCGTTTGTTGCTTACTAAATATTGCAAATACGTTTATTCGTTATGTCGCAGATAAATAGGATAAAAGGTTAATGGCTAAATAATTAAAGGGAGCGGTATGTTAAATTGAGGAAAGAATACGCTTCATTATAGTTGCCCGTTCATTCACCTGTTTTTCCGTCCAGCCTATTTTTATTAAAGAAGAAATAGTTCGACCCATAATAGCATCACTTTTTGAGAAATCGGTATTGTTCAAATCTTGCATTTGGTTCTTTACTTCGGAAGAAAGATTGCCAAGAGATTTTAAATTTTTTAAATGTTCCCAGCCTTTAATGTAATGCCAATTGTTAGTGTACCAATAAAAACAGGCATCAACGCCTGATTCAGATAAAGCTTTGTGTGCTTTTTTTGTCAATTCCTCCGTAGGTAGGAAAAAATTCAGAAACGAATAATTCTCTACACCACCTTCAGGAACTCTTCTGAATGTAATACCTTCAATTGTTTCCAATGCTTCACGTAGAATCGTATAATTTTGTTTTTGAATATTTAAAATTCCGTCTAATTTATCCAACTGTGCTAAACCAACTGCCGCATTCAGTTCAGAAATTCTGAAATTATATCCCAAAAAAGGATGGGTTTCAGCACCGCGATCTGTGCCAATGTGGTCGTGACCGTGATCTTGGTAATGGTCTGCATTTTGTGCGTACTTTTTGTTATTGGTTATAATTGACCCGCCTTCACCACAAGTTATGGTTTTTACATAATCAAATGAAAAACAACCCAAATCGCCGTAGCTTCCCAAAGGTTTTCCTTCGTAGGTTCCACCAAGGGCTTGGCAGGCGTCTTCCAAAAGTATTAGATTATTTTTTTCGCAAATTGCTTTCAAAGCTTTTAAATCTGCCATCGAGCCACACATATGAACGGGCATCACACATTTGGTTTTTGGAGTGATTGCAGCTTCCACTGCTTTTGGGTCTATAGTCAATGTATCATCAATATCCACCAAAATTGGCACAGCGCCCAAAGCTAAAATTGATTCAAAACTCGCCACGAAAGTGAAGGTTGGCATAATAACCTCATCACCCGCTCCAATGCCAGCAGAAGCCAAAGCTACAGTTAACGCGGCAGTTCCGCTGGATACTAATTGGCAATATTCAGAATCCATTCTTTTGGCAAAAGCGGTTTCAAACTCTTTGGCTTTCCAGTGATTGTTGCGCATTCCATCAAAACCGTAACGCATCAAAACACCAGTTTCGAGCACATCGTTTACTTGTTTGCGCTCTTCGGCGCCAAAAATTTCAAATCCAGGCATAATTTTTTGTTTCAGGTTTCAGGTTTCAGGTTTCAGGTTTCAGGTTTCAGGTTTCTTAAAAAAGATGGTTACAGAAAAAAAGGTTGCGTTTTTTAATTCACTTCAATAACAAGTTCGTCAACACCGCGACGAACTTTTTTAAGGTTTATAAAAAAGTCTGATTCGTCGCGATAGCCTACAGGAAGAACAATTACAGATTCCAAACCTTTTTTATTCAAACCTAATAATTCATCGTATTTTTTTGGTTCAAAACCTTCAATGGGGCAGGCATCTATTTTTTCAACTGCACAAACTGTAAGCAGTGCGCCCAATGTTAAATATAATTGGTTTGCCATCCATTGACGGATTTCAGAAGTTTGTTTCTTTGAAAAGTTTTCAATCAATGCTTTTTCAAAAGGCTCTAAAATGGTACGCGGCGTGTTCCGATGTCCTTCCACTCTTTTAAAATGATCCGTAATAAAGTCTTCATTAATATTATTTTCAATACACAAAATTAAAACGTGTGAAGCATCCCGAACCTGTGGCTGATTGTAGGTAAGCGGCATTAGTTGGGTTTTCAATTCAGGATTGCTAACCACAACAAGTTTTAAGGGCTGTAGGCCATAAGAAGTTGCTGTTAAATTAAAAGTTTCCTTTAAAATCTGCAGCTTTTCTTCTGAAAGGGGTTTAGAAGAGTCAAACCGTTTGGTAGCGTAGCGCCATTGAAGTTTTTCAATTGTTTTTGAAGACATTTAGAAAAATGAATTAGTATTAGATACAAAAATAGCGATAAAAATGTTGACCTTTTACCGCTATCCTTTTGCTACTAATTAAACAATTAAAAATTACCCTCCACTTCCGTAAACTTCCTCGCAACGGTTCCATGTGCTTTCCATATCTTCTTCCAGTTCCTGCACACGATTATTGATTCGCGAATTGAGCGTGCTTTTTTCATCGGCAGTACAGCCGCCGTTGGAATTCAACCATCCCCGCCTATTTTTTAACGATTGTATATATTCTTCAGTCAATCCCTTTCTAATTAAACACGCTTCCAAAGATTGTGAATTACCCTCACTGTCAACAGCCTCTGTCATTTGGATGTTATAGGTTGTTTGCCAACTATCCAAGGTGTCTTCAACATCAATGGCGCATTGACTTTTTCCTGCATCCTCCAAGCCACAGGATATAAAGAACGTAAATAGTCCAACTAATAATAATTTAGATTTCATAATTCTTATCATTTATAGAGTTATCATTTAGACATTTTTAAACCACTCTTCGTATTTTTTACCTAACAGTGGAACTGGGCTTTGTTTTTCATTTATTGCGTTCATAAGACCCATTATCCACATATATATTATTACAAAAAATCCGAGTATGTTGATAATCCAACCTAAAATGGGTATCAATCCAATAATTCCTAGTGCCAATCCCGTTGCGGCTAGGCCTAATGATTGGCGGATGTGATATTTGGCAAATTCGTTTTTCTTATCATTGTTCATTACAAATGCAATAATAAGTCCCACGATAGTCAGATAAGCTATAGTCGCAATGGACTTCCCATCTGATGTTGATGTGTTTGTTTCTATTGGAGTTGTTTTGGGTTCTGTCGTTTCCATTTTTATCTATTTTTATTTTTAGGTTAATTTTTATATTCACAAATCTTAAAACGGGAAAGCTATTTTAATTTATCCTGAAGTTAATTTCTGATAAATTTTGACTCATATACAACAAACATTCAGGAGGACCCTCACCGTCTTTACCACAGGAAAAAATGATTGCAACTATTACAAACAATAGCAATATTTTAGTTTTCATTTCTTCAAAATTTTTATGGTTTTCATCACTTTATTTTTGTGCAAGATTTTCAATTCATAGCTCCCTTCTTTAAGATGGTCAATGCTCATATAGATAACATCGTCCTTTTTATTATTTTCAAGGGAGTTTTTCATTGATTCAGTTTTTAACTGACAACAAATTTATTAGGAAAGGAAATTGAGGGATATTACAAATGTTCCAAACAATAGAAGGTATGTTTCAATGGAAAGAAATAGACTGTTTTAGACGTTTTATGTGTTGTTTGAAAGATATTCATTAGGAGAACATTTATATACTTCTTTAAAACATTTACCAAAATATGAAGGCGTATTAAACCCAACTTGATATGCAATTTCAGACACTGAAGCATCAGACTCCTTTAACAAACGAATGGCCAATTTTAAACGTTCTGAACGAATAAATTCACTGGCAGACATTCCTGTTATGGCTTTCAATTTTCGGTGAAGTTGTGTACGGCTCATGTGCATGAGTTTGCCAAAACCCTCAACTGAAAATTCAGAATTTGTTATGTGTTCATCTAAAACTGTTTGCAAACGTTTTAAAAATTCGCTTTCAGCTGAAGTTATTGCAATCTCTGGATTAATGCTTAGGGTCTTGCTGAAATGCTTTTGCAATTGCATCCTGTTTTCGATAAGTTTTTCAACCCAAATTTTTAGTTTTTCACTGTTGAAAGGTTTTGTTACATACGCATCGGCGCCCGTTTTTATTCCTTCAATTTCGTTTTCCTCGCCCACTTTTGCAGTCAGGAGGATTATAGGAACGTGACTAGTAAGTTCGCTTGTTTTAAGCGTGTTGCAAAGTTGAATGCCATCAATTTCAGGCATCATAATATCACTTATAATCAAATCTGGTATTTCTTTCAATGCTTTTTCTATTCCTATTTTTCCATTTCCGGCTTCAATTATTTCATACTGTTTTTTAAAGATCGAAATGATAAATGCACGAATATCTGCATCGTCCTCAACAATTAATAACAATGGTTTTTCTTTATTGGAATTGAAATTGGAAATTGTTTGTTCAGTTTCTTCTTCAAAGAATAAAATTTCTTCATCAATATTTAAAACTTCATCTTCAAAAGCATCCTTATTTATGGGAAGCGACACGGTAAACTGTATTTTGTCGTTATCAATATTGTTCGCTATAATGGTTCCTTTTGAAAGCGTAACCAATTCCCTAACAAGGGCAAGACCAACCCCAACGCCGTCAGACAGCTTGTTGTCCTGATAAAAACGCTGAAAGAGTTTGCTCAAATCCTTTTTACCAACGTTATCGCTATTATTGATTATGGAAAGCACCATAACCGCTTCCTGTTTGTTTGCATCAAAAACAATTGTACTCTTTGGCGGGGCATATTTTATGGCATTCACCAAAAGGTTTGAAACCACTTTTTCAATTATATCCTCATCAAACCACACATTTTTTAAATCCTGAATGTTACTTAAAATTGTTATCTCTTTTTCCGCCGCTTTATACTGAAAAGCACTGATAAGCTGATTAAGCAGTATAGAAAGGTTGCCTTTTTTAATTTTCAGTTTTCGCTGACCGGAATCTATCATAGACAAATCCAGCATTTGTTCAACCAGAATTAGTAGCCTGTCTGCATTTTGTTTTACCAAAGACAGTTCTTTTTTATCTTCTTCTGAAATTTTTTCTTTTGAAAGTTGGTTCTCAATTGGTCCCGAAATAAGCGTTAAAGGGGTTCTAAATTCGTGCGAAATATTTGTATAAAGCTTGGTTTTGAAATCATCCAACTTCTTTAGTCGCTCCGTTTCTTCGTGCTCCAATCGAAGCTGTGCCTTTATTTCCCAGCGCCATTTCAAATATCTATAAAGGTAGAAGCTAAATAGTAGAAATAACAGTGCATATATCGCCTTTGCCAAATTGGTGCCGTACCAAGGCTTGAGGATTGTGAACGAATAGGTTGCAGGTTCGGTGTTCCAAACGCCGTCATAATTGCTGGAAATCACTTGAAATTCATAATCATTTGGCGGTAAGTTTGTGTAGTGCGCCACATTGCTATTTCCAGCGACAATCCAATCTACATCGTTGTTCAGCAGTTTATATTTGTATTGATTGCGCTCCGGCTGTGAAAAATGCAGTGAGGAAAAAGTGAACGTAACAGTATTTTCATTATGCTGAAGATTTTGGTTGGGAATAAGCTTTCGGCTTTTATTGTAAACCTCGAAACCTGAAATTACTGTTTTCGGTTTTATGGGATTAAACGATAATTGATTGGGGTTAAACCAATTGATTCCTTCCAATCCACCAAAATACAGAATACCGTTTTTATCTTTGAAATAGGCGCCAGTATTGAATTCAAAGGCTTGCAGTCCATCGTAATTGCTGTAATTTTCTATAACTGAAATTGTATTGTTTTGAAATTTCAACTTTGAGATGCCTTTGTTGCTGCTTATCCATAAATAGCCATCGGCATCGGGGAGAATTCCATAGACCACATTATTGGGCAAGCCTTCCGCCTTTGTAATTTTTTGAATGGTTTTATGGTTGGGATTGTAGATTTGCAGACCATCTCCGTTGGTTCCAATTAATAGAACAGTGCCATTAAAATATAATGATTTCACATTGCTATTTACTGACGCAATGTTTTCAATTGTATTGTTTTGAACATTTAATTTAAAAAGGCCGTCGGTCTCCGTGCCAACCCAAAGATCAGTGTTTGCTCCCTGTTCAATGGTTCTAATATTGTTTGTGGTCAGGCTTGAATTTTCGGTTGTGTATTGCTGAATTATTCCTCGATCTTTATCAAACTGAATAAGTCCGTGATCTCTTGTTCCCAACCAAATATTGCCGCTTTTATCTTTGTAGATTTTCCAAATAGTAAACGAAGAAGTTTCTTTAAAAGAAGCAATCTTTCCCTTGGAATCCATTATTTGCAATCCATGCGCCTGGTGGCCTATATACAGATTATCATCATCAGCCAATAAACTCATTATCCTATCTCCCAAAAGATTGGAATTTTCAATGGTATAGGTATAAAAATCCTTTTTATCAATATTTAAACGGGTTAAACCTTTTCCCGAAGTTCCTACCCAAATATTATTTTGGGTATCTTTTGTAATTGCCCTAATAACGTCCACATTTACATTCAATGGCACTTGATCATTAGTTAATACATTGAATTTTACCAAATACTCATCGTAGTAACTCAGCCCCGTACCGTCCGTTCCCAACCAAATAGTGCCGGTATTGTCTTCAAACAAACTGAGCACATCGTTGTAGTGCAAAGCATACGGGTTGTTTTTGTTTTCTGTGAAATGTTGAATGGTTTCCCTTTCAAAATTTATTAAATAAACACCTTGCCCATAAGTTGCAACCCATAGTTGGTTTCGCTTATCAAACAAAAGATCTTGAATGATTAAATTTTTGGGCAATGAAGTCAAGGAAAAACCCGTGAATCTCGAAAACTCAGTTTCATTTTGTTGTTTTTTAAAAAGACCTTCACCAAAGCTTCCTATATAAATCGTTCCATTTTTTGATTGTGAAAGGGCGCTGAAATTGGTTTCGGGCAGAATTTCCCTAAACTTATAATTCCCATCTTTAATTTCGAAGAAACCATTATTTGTAGTAGCTAAAACGATATTATCATACGTTTCAAGAAAATCATAGATTGTACGGTTTGCGTCTTTTGATTTTAAAAATTGAACGGTGTCTTTGGTTTGATGATTTATTTTGTAAATCCCCTTCTCATAAGTGCCCAAATAATAATCTGAAGATTTATTTTGAATGAGGGTGCTTATTTGGCCAATATTCGAAATAGTTTTAAAACCATCAATTTCTTGATTGTATTTTTTAAGTTTTCCTGAGTTGGAAACAATCCACAGTTCACCGGTTTTGCTTACATATATTTTGCCCAGCTTACTGTATTTAGGTCGTGTTACATCTTCAAATTGAATGTCATAGTGAATAAAATCCCGACCATCATACTTATTCAATCCATCTTGGGTAGCAAACCACATAAAACCCGTACTGTCTTGGGCAATGCTAACCACACTATTTTGCGACAAGCCCTGTTCAACGGTAAGCTCCCGAAACGCTACCTGTTTGTTGCTTTGCGAAAAAACAAGGCAAGGAAACAATAGAAGAAAAAGTAGCTTTAAACGCTTCATTAAGGATTTGTTAGGCTAAATAAAATTACTAAAAATATAATTGTTGAAATTATTGAAAGGTTTTAGGGATACTACCCTAAATATTACAGTGCTTTTGGAGATATTTATTGATGATTATATTTAACAAACAAAAACATCAAAAAGAAATGGAATATTTAAAAAAGCTTTTTATATTTGCACCCGCCTACGCAAATTAACATTTGCTTCGGCGGGCGAAGGTCCGCTAAGATTTTTAGAGAATTTAGGTACGCATACCACTGGAGAAATGGCAGAGTGGTCGAATGCGGCAGTCTTGAAAACTGTTGAGGGTCACACCTCCGGGGGTTCGAATCCCTCTTTCTCCGCTGGGAATTTACCAAATTCCACCAAAAGCCGATAAACACTATGTTTGTCGGCTTTTTTCATTTTCTTCAATATCAAACAAAATCATCTAATATCAAATAAAAAGTGCGGTATTCGGTGCGGGTTTTTTTAATTCAATTTACGCACCGAATTATGTGTTAAATGTTGCTATATAGGCTTTTATATGGTTTTTGAATCAATATTTTTTGTATCTTTAAGGATAACAAAAAGTACGTACCGATGCAAACTACATTTTCCATATTATTTTATCCACGAGGAAACGACATCGATAAAAACGGCAATGCCCCTATTTATGCACGAATCACTGTAAATGGAAAAAGAAGTGAGTTTAGTATAAAACGTAAAGTTTTATTAACTAAATGGAATTCTGAAGCTGGCAAGATGAGAGGAACAACCTCTGATGTTCGTGAATTGAACAAGTATATGACCTCAATACGAACCAAACTCAATAAGATTCAAGAACAACTTTCCGAAAAAAATGCTTCAGTAACGGCACAAAAAATCAAAAATATATATCTGGGAAAAGATATTAAGCACAAAATGCTATTGGAAATTTTTCAAGAACATAATGATAAGGTGGACAAGTTAATAGGTAAAGATTTTGCTGCGGGTACAGCTGAACGTTATAAAACTGCCAGAAAACACGTTAAAGATTATATCTCAAAAGAATACAATGTAAAAGACATTCCGGTTAAGGATGTTGACCATACATTTATTACTGGTTTTGAATATTACCTCAAAACCACAAGAAATTGTGCCCACAATACAGCTATAAAGTACATTACAAATTTTAAGAAAATCATTCGAATCGCTTATGCGAACGATTGGATAAATAAAGACCCTTTCATACATTGGAAAGCTAAACTCAAAATTGTTGACAGAGAATTTTTGACTGAAAAAGAACTTCAAAAGCTTGTGGAAAAAGAATTTGGAATCCATCGTTTAAACCAAGTCAAGGATATCTTTGTATTCTGTTGCTTTACCGGATTAGCATATGCCGATGTAAAAAAACTTTCCCAAAACGATATTGTACTTGGCATTACGGGTGAACGTTGGATAAAAACCAAAAGAAGCAAAACGGATACCCGAAGCAATATTCCTATTTTATCAATTCCAGAAGCTTTACTTGAAAAATATGCTGAAAGCTCTGATTTTTCAGATAGCGAACTCTTGCTTCCAGTTTTGAGCAATCAAAAAATGAATGCCTATTTAAAAGAGATTGCTGACCTTTGTGGAATAAATAAAAACCTCACATTCCATCTTGCACGTCACACATTCGCCACGACAGTTACGTTAACAAATGGTGTGCCCATCGAATCTGTGAGCAAAATGCTCGGTCATAAATCTCTTAAAACTACGCAACACTACGCCAAGATAATTGACAAGAAAGTAAGCGATGATATGAAGGCGCTTAAAGATAAATTGACCAATTATTCCCAAACTACGAAAACTTCTGTCAGTAGTTCATAGATTTTCTGCTTTAAGTTTCATTCAACCAACAATAAATTACCCAACTGTCAAAAAGTTATGGTAACTTTATATATCTGGTCATTTCTAAATCACACTTATGATTAAGATTTTTACAACTGGCGGTACCATTGGTGGTCTGGAATATGAAAATGCTGAAGATAAAGCTGGACAGCGCGCAATTGATATTTCCAATTTTTTGGAAACTGCGAACATTTCTTTCGAATATAAGATAGAAACCCTTTTTGATAAAGACAGTAGGCATATCACTGGTGCGGATAGAGAACTTTTAGTCGATAATATCATTCAATCAAAAGAAAATAAAATTCTGATTACCCACGGAACTTACACAATGGCCGAAACTGCAAGGTTTTTGGGCAAACTAAATCTTAAAAAAACCATTGTACTGGTTGGTTCTTTTATTTTGGGTACAGTAAATTATACAGATGCACCTTTTAATCTTGGATATGCCCTTGCATCACTGCAACAATTAGATGAAGGTGTTTATATAGCAATGAACGGGAAAGTCTTTAATTGGGACAATGTGATTAAAAATATTGATAACAATAGATTTGAGCGAGAAAATGATTAAAAACAATGTTCAATACATCAATACACTGGACAACATTCTTTTATCTGTTGATAGATACGGTCATTGTATTGATTACACTTTACCAAGCACTCAATTCAAATCGTAATCTCAATCGATTTCTTTATTTAGGTTTACTTTTTGTCGCTTATAATCTTTCCGGCGGTTTTCTTCCAATCGACAATTTTCCTGGACCAATTTTGATTCAATATATCATTACATACGGTATAGCAATTACGTTGTGCGTTTACATTGTGTATTATCTTTATAAAGAATATGATATCGAAGTCCTAAAATTTCATTCATCCATTCGGAATCTTTCCTTTGTTGCTGGTGGAAGTTTTGTTCTACTCTTTGTAATACCGTATTATTTCACAAACTCAATCGATTCTTCAAGGATGTTGTTTACCATCCCTATATCAATTATTGCATTTTTCTTTTTGATGCTCTTCTACCGAAGAATTTCAAATCCCGTAAATCCGAATAAATTTATATTACGACGTAACAAATTATCGATTATAAGTGTGAGTGCGGTTGCGTTGTTACCTATTTGCACGGTTATTGGCGATTATCAATGGATAACATTCACAGTAATGAATTCTGCATTTTATGCCATTACTATCATTGAAACTGATAGATATTTATTCTTTCTCGAAAACAAAAATAAACTGTATGAAGTGTTTTTGTTCAATAAAGAACACGTAGAGAAAGTGAATGAATCAAAATTCGTTTATGGAAATCTTACTCGAAGGGAAATAGAAATTGCAATGTCCATTTTAAGTAATTTGAGCTATCAGAAAATTGCCAATGATTTATTCATTGCCAAAAGCACTGTGTCAAAACACGCATCCAATATCTTCAAAAAAACGAACGTAAGAAATAGAACCGAGTTTACAAAAAGGTTCAGTAGTAAGAAAAAATAGTTCTCTAAACCCTTATAAATGTGGTGAGCGTATTAATATACATTGATTCCGTACATAAATACGCACAAATTTAACGTAGCGTTTCACTTCAAAACCTTAAATTTATAAGAAAAGCTCTGGAAAGATTAATTCCCAAATATACTGTTGGACAAACCTTCTTACGCCATTTTTAGTGATTTCTGAATTGATTTCCGAGACAGTCAAAAAAACTGATTCATAGGATGATTTTGGAATTCGACGACATATCAAGCGTATTTTTATCTGAATTGGAAAAGCTTCGGGTAAAACATATTGACGTTATTGAATTATCTGAAAATTGCATCAAATTATGCAGAAATGTTCTAAACCGTTTCCGAAAAAAAATCATAGACTACGACTTCGAGTCTTTGAAAGAAGAAATTGATTTTTTTAAATATACAAAGCAAATCCCATTAGTTCCATTAATTTATTATTCAGAAGTGCGCTCGTTTGAGATTCAGTTCCCAAAAGCAAACTTGGACAGTCAGAAAAAATACACCAAGCGGAAAATCAATAAAATCAATCGGTTTTTTCTTTACAATATGGACTTCATCCGTTACGTGGAATCTAATTCCACTCATTTAGACCAACAGTATTTTACCCGTGACTATTTAGACACATATATTATTACCTACTCTAAATTTTACTTTCAAGACCCTGAATTTAGCACTGCAAGGGATATGCTTTTGGGAAAGGTCAAAGCTTACCAAATGTTTATAGATTATCTACAAAAACGTCTATTGAAAAATGGTAAAGTAACAAAGGATAGAATTAATGGCTCTGCCCAGATTCCATCTCTAAAATGGACTGCTTCAAAGACAGCCCTTACCGAATTGGTGTATGCTCTACACTCAAATCGCGCCATCAATAATGGCAATGTCGATATTAAAGAAATTGCGACGACCTTACAGCACATCTTTCATTACGATTTGGGTGATTTCTACAAAACATATTCAGAAATTAAATCCCGCAAAGTTAGCCGCACAAAATTTTTAGATGAGCTTTCTTCTGCCCTATTATCACAGATGGATAAAGCTGAAGAATAACTTATTCATTTGCTGATGAAAAAACACCGTACTACGGTTGACCTACGGTCTTTTGTTTTTCGACGCTTTCTTCATTTTATTTGGTATGATTTCACACACTATTTTCAATTTTCAACTGTCAAAACACTACAAAATCTATCAAATTTCAAGATGTTAAAATTTGACCGTAGTACGGTTGTACTGGGGATTAAAACCCATTAATACTTATCAAATTTGTAGAACGAAAGTCAAATCAGGTCAGGGACTATCATTCTGATTCAAAGAAAGAAGTTAGTCCCTTTCTACAAAAAAGTTCTACTATGCCCACAAGCATTATTACCACCGACGACCTTCGGGAATTCAAACTGGAATTGCTCGATGATATCAAAAAGCTATTGTCCAAACAAGCTCAAGGGAAACTAAAGAAATATCTCAAGTCTTCCGAGGTTATGGACTTGCTTCAAATAAGCCCAGGCACATTACAAAACCTTCGTGTCAATGGCACACTGCCGTACACAAAGGTTGGTGGTATCATCTTTTATGATGCCGAAGAAATTCAAAAAGTAATGACCGATAACAGGGTGCAACATAATTTCGATTAACGATGTATGAACTATATAAAACATCTCAACGCCGTGTTTCAGCAATTTGCAAAAGATTCACGCTTGAATCCAACGCACATCAGCTTGTATATCGCATTATTCCAATTTTGGAACATCAACCGATTTCCAGAAACATTTTATATAAACCGTGAAGAAGTGATGAAAATGGCAAAAATAGGGTCGAAAGCAACGTATCATCGTTGTCTTAAAAATTTGAGTGACTGGTCATACATTTTCTATATGCCATCGCACAACCCGTACAAAGGTAGCCAAATCAAGATGCTCAAATTCGGTACAAGCAGTGAGACAAGTATCGATACAACTTATGGTACAAGCAGTGAACAAGTACTGGGACAAGCATTAGTACCTAATATAAACAGTAATAAACAAATAGAAAACAATAATAAACGTAAGCTACCAAAAAACGAAAATGAGGTTTTGGATTTTTTCAAAAAAAGAAAGTGGCCATCTATTGAGGGCAAGAAATTCTTTAACCACTACACCTCAATTGGATGGAAATTGGGCGGTAAAATTAAAATCTTCGATTGGCAGGCTTCGGCTGAAAATTGGATTTTAAAAGCTGCTGAAATAAAAAAAGAACAAACGGTCAAAGAAGTGTTTCAAAATCGGGACAACCTAAAAACCAATAAAAACAAGGATTATGGACAACCCCTCTAAAATCATCGAAGGCGGTGTAGAATTTTCTTTGGGAAAATTCGATGGCAAAAATGTGCTCTACGATTTTGACAAAATCCTAATTTACCTAAATGCCAAAGGAAAGCTTCTGTTTGGGAAGCACTTCAAAATTTATGATGAGGACACGGAAATCATACGGCAATTGTGCTACTATTTCATTAAGGATAAAACTAATTGTGAACAAGCAGGTATTGACCCTGAAAAAGGTGTTTTACTTTCTGGACCTGTTGGCTGCGGCAAAACAAGTTTGATGAAGTTGTTGAAATATTTAGTTCCTCTGCAACGTCCCTATATGCTTGCTCCGTGTCGAAACATTGTATTTGGGTTCAATCATTTAGGTTATAAAATAATCGAAGATTATGGCGATAGCAGCCCTATCTGCTTTGATGACCTTGGCGTTGAGCCAATGGGTCGCCATTATGGTAAAGACTGTAATGTGATGGGCGAGGTATTGCTCTCACGCTATGAACTGTATCTACAAACCAAGTCAAAAATAAAGACCCACGCAACTACCAATCTAAATGCAGAAGAACTTGAAGAACGCTATGGAAATCGAGTAAGAAGCCGAATGCGAGAACTTTTCAACCTGATAGCTTTTGATAAAAATACTAACGATAAACGTAAATAATTATGAAGATAGCAACTTATAATATTCAGAATCTGTTCCATCGAGACAGAAGCCTTTCAGATAAATCCTACGGAAAATGTCTAGCAGATTGGATAAAAGAACTTGACGACCTGATGTGTGGAAGCAACCGTGCAACGAGCAATGCAGAACGTATTCAAGAACTTGTTTTTCTGTTAGGTTTTGACAAGTCCTTTGATGTTCCCTACGCCGTAATGCGCAAACGAGCGGGATTTCTGTTCCTCAAAGGAATGGATTATTCAAATGAACTCAAATCTGGGGAACTTACGGATTGGAACGGTTGGATAGCACTTCAAACTATTCCCATAGATTCAACAGCCATAAAAAACAAGGCACAGGTAATTGCCGATGTAAATCCTGATATTCTGCTATTGCAGGAAATTGAGGACAGGGCTTCATTGGAAGAATTCAATGCCCAACTATTGCCTGAATGTAATACCAAATCCTTTCAAGAAATAGCTGTCGTTCAAGGTAGCGACAAACGTGGTCAAGAAATGGCAATGCTTCTAAAAGATGGTTACTTCATTAAATCCGTCAGAACGCATCATTTTGAAATTGATAATAGTTTTAATCCCAAAAAGGAATTTTTCCAGTATGAAATTGATACGCCATCTCATCGTACCATTTGGCTATTGGCCGTTCAATTGCAAGAAGACACCTCCGAAATAGAGATGACTGACGCCTATCGTAATATTCAATCTCAACAAATTGCGAGTGTATATCGTAAACTCTTGAATGATGGGCACAAAGATATCATAGTTGCAGGGACATTAAATGCAGCTTCCTATTCTGATTCCCTTACGCCTTTGTTACGTGATACAGATTTAAAGGATGTAACAAAACACCCATCCTTCAATGTAGATTATGATAAAGGAAGCGATGCAGACTATTTTAGATTGGGTGCCTATCGGCTTGGGGTTAATATCAAACAAAAAGACTATTTATTACTTTCGCCCAATTTATTTGCCAAGGTAAAAGATAGCGGTCTTAACCGGAAAGGGGTTCTTCCCAAACAGCGACCTATCTGGTCAGTCTATCCCAGTATTCATTCTAAAAAAGAGGCAGCGAGTGAGCATCCCGCTGTGTGGGTTGAGCTATAAACTTGTGCTGTTATGAGTCATTATTTTGGTAAATAAACAATGGAAATTTTATTTACTTTTTTAAAAAGATTCGATTACTTGGAAAATTTCTTATATTGGTTTTCCGGTATTCATTGTAATCCTTTATTACATATTGGTTAAAGTACCAGCCCCTTTTAAAGGGGTAAATTTTTATGATATATGAGCAAACGTTATACTAAAGGTTCAGAATGGCGAATATGGGATTTGCACGTTCATACACCAGAATCAGCACTAAACAATGGTTTTGGTGCTGACTGGGACGAATATGTGAAACAATTATTTTCAAAAGCACTTGTACACAATATCGCTTCTATAGGCATAACTGATTATTTTTCCATAGAGGGATATAAAAAGCTGAAAACGCAATACCTTAATAATAATACGAAACTCAAAGAATTAGAATTTAGCGATGAGGAAATTGAAAAAATCCATAAGATTCTCATTTTGCCTAACATCGAGTTTAGGCTGGATAAGTTGGTACAGGATAATAGGGTAAATTTTCACGTCTTATTTTCTGACGAAGTAGCCATTAAGGATATAGAAGAAAACTTTCTTCATCAGTTAAAGATTATAGTTGAAGGAAATCCTCAAGAGGCAGGCGAAAGAAGAGCTCTAACAATAAATAACCTTATTGCTCTTGGTACAAGGTTACAAAATGAACACGCACAATTTAGACAACACCCAAGCCAACTCTATACTGGAATGATGAATGCAGTGGTTTCTGACGATAAAATTTCAGAAATTTTAACCGACCAACCCTCACTCTTTAAAGGAAAATATCTTATTGCCATACCATCGGATGAAGATTTAAGTGATGTAGATTGGAACAATCAAGGGCATTTAACGCGTAAAATTCTGATTCAAAAGTCAGATTGTCTATTTGCATCTAATCCGAACACAAGAAAATGGGCATTGGGTAATTTTGGCGCAAGTCCGCAAGAATACATCAATGAGTTTAAATCTTTAAAACCTTGTATATGGGGTAGTGACGCGCATACTTTTGATGAACTTTATACTAAAAATGCTTCAAGACTTTGTTGGATTAAAGCTGACCCAACATTTGAAGGGCTTAAGCAAATTATTTACGAACCAGATGAGCGCGTCAGTATTACTGACCGCAAGCCAGATGAGAAAAAGGTTTATGAAGTTATAGATAAGTTACGTTTTATAGACCCTGTATTTACCACCGACCCAATACCTTGTAATCAAAATTTGACAGCTATTATCGGCGGAAAATCCACAGGAAAATCCATCTTATTGAAAAGTACCGCTAAAACCGCTGACATCACGGAATACACAAAACGAAATGCTTCTGCAAAAATTGAAGACAAAAGACCTGTAAAAGGTTTTGAAGTCATTTGGAAAGATGGTCAAATTTCCAGCCTGGGCGCTACCAATAATCCGGATAAGAAGATTATTTATATACCGCAGTCTTACTTAAACAGAGTAGTTGATGACGGTGAAGACACAGGCGATATTGATGAAATAATCCAGGATGTACTTTTGCAGAAGAAAGAATTTAAAAAATGGTATGATTCGCTGAACGACAGAAAAAGAGAAACCGCAGATAAAATAGAAACAGCTATAAAGAATCTTTTTGCCAACATCGATATAAATATTGAAAAAAATCGATTAAAAAAGGAACTGGGTGATGAAAGCGGCATAAAAAAGCAAATTGAAAAGCTCAACGGTGAAATTAAAGGTCTTCAAGAAAAATCTCAAGTAAGTAAGGAAGATTTAGATAGGTACAATCAGACCAACACTCAAATAAAAGAAAAAAATGCAGCAATAGAAACCTTCAACAAAGACATATCTAAATTAAAGTCACTCAAAAATATAAGTGTTGAAATCGACGAAACATTAGTTGAAAATATAATTGGTACTACGCTTAAGACAGAAATCCAAGGTCTGATAACATCTAAAACCAAGTTTTATAAGGACGATTGGTCTTCTGAAATAGACAAGAGGATTGTGACGCAGGAAGCACAAATTCAGACTACAACAAAAGAAATCCAAGCCCTTGAAGTATCAATAAGCGACCTTAAGGAGGCCTTAAAAGACCAAAGCGCACTTAATGAGTTAATAAAGGAATTGGGGAAAGAAGAAAAAATACTTCTCCAGATAGCAGAATACCAGAAAGAGATTAATAACTCTTATAAGCTTGTTGAAAAGAACATTCAACTACTATCAGATTATAATGCAGAATTTTACTCACTTTATTTAGAAGCAAAAGATAGTGTGGATTTATCTGATTTTGATGATGAGCTCTCTTTTAATATTGTAACCAAGTTCAAGAAGGAACACTTTCAAGAATCATTCGTGCAAAAGAGTTTTGATGGACGTGCTACAGCGAGCAAGGAATATGATTATCTGACGGAATATGATTTTGAAGGAGTGGAAGAACACAAAACTTTTTTAAAAGCTGAAGCTTGGAAAATTATAAATAGTAAAATTCCGAAACGCAAGGGCGTGACCAACAAAGAGGCTATTACATCACTTTTTAAAAATTGGTTTATGCACGACTATAAGGTTACATTTCAGGATGATGATATTTCAGATATGTCGCCCGGAAAAAAATCATTTGTATTACTGCGTTTACTCATAGATTTGGATGATAGCCAATGTCCCATTCTCATAGACCAACCTGAAGATGACCTTGACAATCGTTCTATCTATAATCAGGTCGTAAAGTTTCTTCGAAAACGAAAGAAAACAAGACAAATTATTATTGTTACCCATAATCCAAATTTGGTCTTGGGTGCGGATGCAGAACTTATTATTGTTGCAAATCAAAATGGTGAAGACACCAAGAATAAAACCCACGATTTTGAGTATATTTCTGGTTCTATCGAATACACTAAAGCCGAAGATGATAGTATTCTTGAAGTCTTATACAGAAGAGGTGTTCAAGAACATATTTGCGATGTGCTTGAAGGCGGCCCTGAAGCTTTTGATAAACGTAAAAAGAAATATAACTTTTAAAACATACAAATGATATATTGAGCAAGGAAAAAGAAAGCATATTTAACTTTGAAGATGAGGCATCAAAATCTGAAACCTACCGAGCACTGTTTCCAGAAAAGCGCGAAGGCATAGTTGTTATACATCTTTATGAAGGAATTATTAATGGGCGTTACGAAAACAATAGTTTTTCAGGCGACGATATTCATAGGCTGTTTGAAGCTACTATGACAGCCAACGAGAAAGAAAACCTTTACGTAAAATCATATAACAAGAAAAGGATTTTACGGCTGCAAAAATTTTTTTTTAGCTACGACGAAGAGACCAGAACCTATTCTTTTCAGGAATATGGACTTAACTTTTGTAAAATTGCGAAGGAAACACTGGAAGGCAGTTTTAAACCTACAAAAATCAAAAAAATTTGCGTAGAGCTTAAGTCGCAACTGGAAGCTTCATTAGGTTCGGAAAAAGCTCTGATAGATTGGTTTGAAATCCATTTTGAACATTATCATCCCACACTTAAAAAACATATCGACTTTTTAGACCGCCAAATAGACGAATCTGTAATCAAATTAAGAAAAGACACATTGGCTCAACATCTCAAGCCTCTCAAGCTACTACGAAATGTCAGTGAAGATTTAACTGAAGTTCATAGAAAAAATGAAGAGTTGAGAATCGCATTTACCGAAACCAATTCCATAAGCTTGTTATTGACTGGAATCGACTCAAACGACAGAAAAATACTTGACCTTATACAGTCTAAAGTCGATTTTTTTGATAGCATTCAAAGTAGATTGCGTGGTACCGATAGAAGGCTCAACAGAATTCAGCCGAAAATAAAACAGTTGTTTGCAGCCTTTCGAAACCCTGAATATAGTGCTCAAACAGACAGATTCATTCGATTTTTATTGAAATATTCCACGCTTGAACGAATTAAGTATGATAAAGAAATAATCTTTCCTAAAGAAGTGCCATCCTTTGAGGTGAAATTTAAACGACCAAAGTACATTCTATTTGATAGGGATAAGGAACTATTCCCTACAAAATCAAAGACCAGAAAAAAATATGAGCCCGATTTAATTGCCGAAAATGAGAACCAAGCAATTTTAGAAAAAGCTTTTGATGATTATGATACCATAGATAATTGGGTTAACCTAATATTTGCGGAATTGAGGAAAAATAAAGAAATGAACCTATCTGATATTTATTTTAGGATATTACGAGAATCATCTGATTTTGCCATTGCCACCAAAGCTTTTTTTAAAGTATTGGACCTTTGCTATGCAAAAGATGAATATGATGTCAAAATTGATAAAACCAAACCTGTTAAGAACGAAGGATTAATATTATGGAACACAATAGTAACGGAACATTAGAGTTTTTAAAATTTTATGAAGACCCAGATGCACCAACTTATTTTGGTGAGTTGGACTATTATCTCAAAGATGGCATTCACATACAAGAATATGGTGACCAAATAAACTACTACAAATTTTTAAAAAAGCACAAGGAAGACCTTAACAAATATTATCAACATTTCTACGGTATTCATCTTATGGAAGAGAACCTTCAGTCCGATTCTTACTTCTTCTTGAATTTCAACACTTCCAATCGTGGTAAAATACCATCTTCACATAGAGACGTTCTAAAGAATAAATACATCATCGTCGGTATAATTATGTATAAAATCATTTTCTATGAAGGTAATGTAGAACTGAATAGTTTAGCTGCCCTTCAAGAGATGATTAGAAATGATTATGAAGAATATAAAGAAGGGCTCATTCGCCTATTTGCACAATCCAGTGGTGACGTGAAAATAGATGACGATGATAAAATGATTGATAACGTGGTGCTTGCTGCCCTGCAAAACTTTAAACGCTTGGGTTGGATAGACCTAGACCAGGACTATTTTGAAACCCGACCTTCTTTTCAACGCATCAATACGATTTATGAGGACATTATTCCTAAAATCGACGACATAATTGCAAGCTATCAATGAAAGATTTTCCAAGAATACACAGTATCGGAACGATTAATATAATTCATCATCAAAACTTTGATTATGAACTTCATCCATTTAGAACGGATTTTACTGGCGATAGCGGTGTGGGCAAAAGTATTCTTACAGACCTTTTACAGCTAATCATTATTGGTTCTACAGAGTATGAATCTTCAACAAATAGCAAAGATGATAGACCTTTCAATACCTTGGTAATAGAGACAAGTGAAAAAGGCGATTATGGGTACGCCTATATCAATGTGGAAGTTCAAAAAGAAGAATACTTGCTTATTGGTTGTTATATCGAAAGAAAGTCAACGCAAAGTCAGGCCTTTATAGTCCAAGGTGGATTAGATTTTGAGCAGAAAGTTTTCGAACCTTTCCAAAAACCCTTTACTGTTGAGGATTTTGTTCAAGACGAAACACTTTTGACATTAGTTGATTTTGATGCAAAAATGAATAATTCAGACCATTTCGGGTGTAAAGTTTATCCATTTTTTAAAGACTATCACGAAGCACTATTACATAACAATCTTCTTCCTCTTGATATTGCCAGCAGTAAAAGCGATTTAAGTGATTACGCCAAAATTTTGCAAGCCTTTTCAAGAAAGGGAATATCGGTAAAAAATGATGTACAGCTGCAAGAGTTCTTATTCGGAAAGGAAAAAAATCAGCTATACTATAATAAATACCTAGAAACCGTAAAAAAATATGAAGATTCGGTGGCAATGCACCGGACAAATAAAAGGGAAATAGAAACTCTTACCGATAAAAGCAATAATATAGAACGGCTTTACAAGCTGAAAAAACTAAAAGATTCGTCATTAAGAGATTTTGTAGAGATAGATTGGAACTATAAGAAAACAGTTCTCAAATTAAGCACAAAAACTCTAAAAAAATTAGTGTGCGAAATTCTTGACGCTAGAATCGCAATCGAAGAGCTAATTATATTAAAGGCTAGCAAACTTCGTGATACACAACATAAAATCAATTTACTTCTGCCAGAACTAGATGAATCAAATTTAGAGTTTACTAAACTGAACAAGCGTGTAGAGCTTATCAATTATTGTAATACAATAAAAACGGAATTACGCATTGAAAACAATGTGCAACTGAAAAAAGTGGTTCAAGATTATATTGAAAAACAAAAACTTAAAATAGCACTCGACAAATTGAATACAGCTCTTAAAGCGAAAGGGTTAGAAACTGATTTTGATGCATTAAACTTTGAAAATGGTCTTGAACCAATAATTGTTGAACAAAATCAAACTCTAGAAACACTTAAAAAAAGGTTGTCATTAGCGGATGAGTTGGTAAAATTCAATGATTTCAACAATCCAGATACACTCTCTCATTGGATACTTAAACAAAACAAAGCTTGCTCTCCTGAAGAAGAAAGTGTACTACGGCATTTTCACGACTTAAAGACCGTAATTCCAGAATTTCCCGAGAAAGGAAGTAAATATATACCAAACCCTAAACTACTCATCTCGGCACTAAAAGACCACTTACATTCAAAAGAGAATAATGGGTTTTGGCTTGAACTTGCCGGTCTGAATATTTATATCACTTATGTAGATGAACAAATATTCAATACGAATGACCATTCTAAAATTGAAGTATTGCTTTCAAAATCTAACAGAGAGATTAAATCTCAAATTGAACAGATTACTAATGACATTTCCCAACTCAAAAAACTTCAAACCTTCCTTCTTAATGACATAACTGAAATTCCTGATGCCCTTACTGCTTGGGTGTCAAGAAAAGATGGTGCGTTATCAGAACAAGTAAAAGAAGCTGTTTCTGAAATAGCGAGGGAAAACCTTGAACAAATATTTAAAGAT
Source organism: Aequorivita nionensis (assembly GCF_046352995.1). Classification (GTDB taxonomy): domain Bacteria; phylum Bacteroidota; class Bacteroidia; order Flavobacteriales; family Flavobacteriaceae; genus Aequorivita; species Aequorivita nionensis. The sequence continues at coordinate 3,147,116 of NZ_CP130281.1, forward strand.
TTAAAGAACGAGCAAGAATTATTAGAGTCACATTCTACGTCTAAAGAGAAAAACAACAATTTAAACACTACGTTTCGCGAATTAAAAACTATAGAAGACCAACTGCCAAAAATAAACATCGAAGAAATAAAACCATTAGATGACACCGTTGAAGAATTGTTGAAAGATTTAAATATTTCAAAAGAACGACAGAAATCTAAATTTTCATTTGCCGAAAGCCTGTTTGCCGTAGAATTTCATAAGGAATATTTACAACAGCTAAATATTCTGAATAATAGGGATAAGTTAGATACACTTATAGATGATAAAGAAGACGCTGAAAATCGCATCCTTAAAATCGAGACATTATATCCAGAATGGCTAGCTGAATTTTCAAAAATAAAAGTTGAAAAAATTGATTACGAAAATGCAAGTGGCCAATACCAGAAAAGATTGGAAGATTATTCAAAGCAATTTGAAGCAATGCTAATTGCGTATCAACTCACAGATAAATCAGAACAGTTTAAGGACGATAAGAACTTTATGGACTTGGTTCGTTTGCTTTTACCACAGCAATTGTTCAAGGACATCTCATTTGATGAAGCCGCTGTAATACCGAAAATCATTGAATATCTTGACCAAATCAATGATGCCAATGCTAGGCTAAACCAAAATAAACTGATAAGTATAAGGGACCTCTTACAAGATTTACAGTCCGCTATAAACAAACAGGTGTCACATAGTAAAAAAATGAATAGCTTTTTTCAGAAAGATTATATGATAATTACTGGTGACAACACAGCATCCCTAAAACCAGATTTAAGAAAGGATATTTCATTGCAGTGGATAAGTGCTTTCTTGGGTAATCTTGGCAATTTTGATTTTGGTTTATTTGATAAGGAAAATAGCCTTACATCAAAATTAAAGGATGCGCCAACATTAGAAGAAAAAATTCTTTTAGCATACAAAGAGCATAGCATTTCGCCTTTACCAAATGTTTCCATTAGGCAGCTGCTCAACCCCTTCTCTTATTATACTCTTAATTATGAACTCATAACCAAAGGCGGTAAAAAAAATTCGGGTAGTACTGGACAGACCTATTCATCCATAGCACTTTTATGTATCGCAAAGCTTTCCTTAATTAAGGACGGAAAGGTCAATAAAAATGCAGGCCTGCGTTTTTTGAGTATTGATGAAGCAGAAGGTATCGGGTCTAATTTTGATATGCTTAAAGAGTTGGCAGAAAAATTTGATTATCAAGTTATCTCACTTGGTATCAATCCAAATAAACTGTCAAGAAAAAATCAATATATCTACAGGCTTTCAAAAAGAAAAGACCAAGATAGGATTAACCATCATCCATCGGTCATATTTTGTGAACTTTAGCTTATGAGAAAGGAAATAACTTGGCGGCAATTAAAAGGACTGCACCAACTTTATGAAGGGAAAAGCACTCGTGTAAAGCTTATGAGCAACGTGTTCGTAAAAAATGTGCTTTATAAACAGCGTCATCTTCTCAAATACAAAGATGGCAATATAGATATCATCGTTAAGAATACTGGATTTAATGCTTACTTCGAAGAACATTTACTGGACCAATTTGAATACTATGCTGAATTTTTTCAAAATGCAGGTATTGAAATTTCCGCAAGAAGAACTTATTCGCAAGAAATTCTAGAAACTCTCATTCTTATTCATAAAAACAGGGAAACTCTTCGACAAAAACTATCCACACCGAGAATATTTTCGAGCATCTTTTTTGAAAATAAAGATTCCAAGTTCCTCGATGGCAAACCTCAATTAAAAAAAGATATCCTAACGATTTTGGGTGTAACAAAGTTTCCCAGAGAATCGGCAAAAGACCAACAATATCGTTTGGTTGTTGATTGTTTAGACCCAAAATATATTTTATTATGTGAAAATATTGACTTTTTAAAAGACCCCTTTGAATTTAGAAAAAACCATATAGAACTATGGTATTTAGGCGGAAATAACACCAAAAAGCTATACGAAGTACCCATTGATAAAATCAAATTTCCAATCTATTATGTCTGTGATTGGGATTTTCACGGTTTGGAAATTTACACTCGTATAAAGGAAATATTGGGAAATAAAGGAAAGGCTATAACACTTATAGTACCAACAAATCCATTATTAAAACCAATAAAGTCGGGAAAACATTTTAGTGAATGGAAAGTTGAATCCTTATCGGGATTAGAACGGAACGCTTTTCTACCAGGTGAAATACAATTAATCGAAACGTTGATTAATAGTAACAAATGGGTAGAAGAACAAACAATTGACCCAATATCTATAATTTGTGAAAAAAAAGTGTAGTATTTTAAAAATGCGATGCTGTCATTTCAACGTAACCTTAATCTTCTAAATGACAAAAATGAAGTCAAATTATAAATTTTAAAGCACAAAAAAAGAATTCCTACATTTGATGAATGACTAAAACAAATTATTATTATGTTGATGAAACTGGACACATAAATAACGATTCCACATTATTTGTTTATGGTTGTATAAAATCAGACACCCCTAATTTGCTGGAAGAAGCGCTTGAAAAATTAAAAGATACACTTGCAGATGACGTTTTATTATCAGAATACGGTGAACGTGTTAAGAAAAACAACTTTCACGCTACAGCAGACCATATTAGTGTAATGACCGAAATGTTTCGACTGCTTCCTCACTTGAACTTTAGGGCTTATTTCACTGTTCTTTTGAAGGAAGGAACATATTATGAAAATTTAAAGGCAACAAAAGAAGATAATGAAATAATTGAATTGATGTTGCACAAAAGTGTAATACCAAGAATCAAAAAGAACAAAAAAGAATATTATAAATTCTTTTTTGAAGAATTGGAAGTGGAAAAACGCTCACTTGATAAAATTCTCAATTCAGTATTTTCAAGCCAAAAAAAATTAAATTTTATTAATTACGAAATTGTAAGTAAAGAAAATCCAAATATGCCTATTACAGATTATGTAAGTTTCATATTGAACAAAATTTTATCATCTGAAGGAAATATTGAGAATTGGGCCAAAAGTGCCTTTGATGTAATTAAAGACAAAATAGCCCTAATTCATTTTCAGAATGATGATTCATTTTTGAGTAGATTTGCTAATGAGGAAAACACGATAAACTTTAAGAATTTAAGAAAAAAACTTGCGGTGGTAAAGGGATAAATTTACGGATATGAGTTCGTATTCGGTATTAGAATAACAGTTAGTTCTTACCCTTGCCGCCGCTTTTATTATATGAAACCTACAGAAATTAATACAACTAAACGACTTGTAAATTACCTTAAGCTCGATGAGATGTCCTTTAAGTTAATGACAAATAATGATTATGTAGTTATTAATGATGTAGAAAATGAAATTGAAATACCAGATGCATTAAAAATTAGAAAGCTAAACATTTCTAAAAAAAATGGTGGAAAAAGAGTTGTATATTCCTGCCAGTCAGACGTTCTATCAAATACACTCAAAATCTTAAACTCAAATTTGAATTCACTTTACAAGCCTCCTACTTCAGTTCACGGTTATGTTAAAGGCAGAAATATTAAGACTAATGCCACAAAGCATTTGACTAAAAAATATGTTCTTGTTTTAGATATTGAAAATTATTTTGATACCGTAAAAAGTAGTCTTGTTGAGCAATCATTTAAAGATTTAGGTTTTACCACAGATACCGCTGCCTATTTGACTAAATTAGTCACATTTCAATCAGCATTGGTCCAAGGCTTCAATACCAGTCCAACAATAGCAAATATTGTGTTCTACCCTTTGGATAAAAAGATGGAAAAACTGGATAAAAATATAACTTATTCAAGATATGCGGATGACCTATATTTCTCATCTGATAAGGAATTTAATATAGAAGCTAAAGTCCAAGAGATAATTTCAGAATTCGGATTTAGAATAAATAAGCCTAAAAGTAAATTAATGAAACGTGGTTGGCATCAGTATGTTACTGGTTTAACTGTATTTGATAAAGAATCGCCAAGAATTTCAAAGAAAACTAAAAGAAAATTAAGGCAACAAATCTACTATATCAATAAGTTTGGATATAGAAGCTATGTACTTTACGACCTTGAAAAGACCCCACAAGATTATTTCAGCAGCTCTTCCCTTCGAGACGAAGTTGATTCTAAAATAGAATATTTACAAAGAAAACTTAATGGTTGGCTGTTGTTTATAAATTCTATAGAACCTCGTTTTGCCAAAAAATACTCTGATTTACTGACCCATAGAAAAATCGAGCCTTAATTTCTGTTTTGATATGAAATATTGATGCGCCAATAATTATATCTTAAAAAACAATTAGTTCATTGAATTTCTGGATTTAGGGTAAAATAAATCATTTCTTTCTTTTTAGGTTTCTGACAAATTCCATAAAGCTAACTTTTAAAAGGTTCACTATGCTTTTTACTACTTCATAAAATAACTCTTTCATAACCTTACTTTTTAATCTTTAAACCACTTAAAATAGACAGCGCAATAGCAATAATATTTTCTTCTTCGGTGAGATGCTGCGCTTCATCAATATTTGAGAGGAAACCCAATTCTATAAGAACTGTGGGACAATAATCTACCGTTTCCCGAAGGACTTGAAAGTTATTGAACTTCACACCTCTACTCTTATAACCTATATTCCTTCTTAATCCTTTTAGAACTTGAAAAGCCATTTGAATGGATTCTCGAATATAATTTCCTTTTTTCGGTACGTAGATTTCTACACCTTCAGCAGTTGAATTACCTGAATGATTGCAATGCAAGGAAACAAACAAATCGGCATTTAGCTTTCTTGGTAATGTTGCCCTATCCTTTAAGGAAATTAAACTATCGTGGTATCTGGTTAAGTAGATTTCGTAAGTATTCGCAAATAGATTTTTATTCAGGTTTACAATTTGATGGGCTACTTGGAGTACCATATCCTTTTCTTGAATTCCGTTGATGCCAATTGCACCAGGGTCAGTACCACCGTGGCCAGCATCGATTACGATGATGGTTTTTCGGGTTTCTATGGATTGACCAAAATCGTTCAATGGTAGAAGCCAAATAACAAGAAGTAATAAGTTGAGTAAATGAGTCATACTATTCATTTGAATGCACAATTTTCAAAGAATTCATCCAATCCATAAGAATATTCCAAAGTTTAACAGGAATTGGCGTTAAAGTTTGGGGATTTTTATTCTATAGCATCTTTTCATAATAGATTTCGCAAAAGTTCAACCATAAACAGCCTTCAATCAGGCATAAAAACGAACAGTTATGAAAAAATCAATATTTCTATTGATGGTACTGTCCTTAATTTCAGTACCCACTTTTGCACAAATCGGTGGTATCGAAGATTCGGTCAATGACGTTTCCGATACCATCAGAACCATCTTTCCAATAATTCTCGGTGTCATCTTCCTCATTGGCTTTCTGTTCAATGCAGGGCATTTCTTTGGCGAAAACGCAGACCTGAAAAAAGGAATTACCCGTGTATTGGTCTTTGTCCTAATCGCAGGCGCAGTCGTAGGCATCTTTACTTACCTAATCTCAATCGTGGTATAATGAAGCGGTTCGAGGTCTATAAAAACATCAGGAAAAGGGCGGTCATTTTTGGGCTGCCTATTTCGCTGTTCGCATTAATGATGATTTCCATAGTGGCTTCGCTCTTGGTCATCATATTTTCGTTCAGCTTTGGAATCATTATCGGCGTGCTGATAGTCAATTCAATGCTTTTTATCGCCTTGACCCGAATTGCCAATAATCCGCAGCTGTTCCAAATGGCAAAAGCCTTCCCAAAAATCATTAGTAACAAAAGAAATTCCGGCTTTGACTATGAAGAAGATTAACCTATCGGCATATCGCCCAATTACAGATATTCAGGACAATATCATTTTTGCCAACAATGGAAATCTGATACTTTGTTATGAAGGGATATTGCCTGAAATCTACTCACTTTCCGAGAAGGATTTTGAGGATATACACGGGGCGTGGTTTCAAGCGTTGAAGTCCTTGCCTGTTGGCACTGTCGTACATAAACAGGATGTCTATATAAAGAAATCCTATGCTTCAAACCAACTGCCGAATTCTACCTTTTTGGAAAAAGCCACTCACGACCATTTTAAAGGTCGCGAGTATATGGAACATAAATGTTTTCTATTCTTCATACTGACGAAAAACAAGGCATTGAACAATCCTAAATATGTGAATCCTTTTCGAAAAATTTCAAAGGATATTATTCAAAAGCTGGATGATAACTTGAGCAGCTTTATTAACTCGGTCAGCGATTCTGTTTCCTTTATCAATAATAGCAGAAAGATGGAATTTATTCCGCTTGAAGCAAAGGAAATCCACAGTCTGACCAATGGTTATTTCAATGGTTTCAACGAAGATTTTGATACTGATATCCTTTTAGAGAAATTGAATGTCAACATCGGCGAAAATTACTTTGATGCTCTTGCCATCAATAGTGAACTATGCTTTGGCGAAAGTGTACAAAGCAGTAAAACCAACGAACGGTTTACTTCAGATGACTTTGTTTTCCACCAAGGATTTATTGATGGTCTGGGTCTGACCTTGAACGAAAATCATATTGTCAATCAAATTCTTTATCTCGATGATAAACAGAAGTGGCGCAAACTACTCGATAAGAAAATAGAGGAACTCAAAAAAAGTTCCAATTTTGGTTCACAGAATAAGGTAGTTCTTGGCAAAATCCAGCACATTCTTGACCAAATCAATGCTGACGACAATGCACGGATTATCCGTGGTCATTTGAATATCATTTTTTGGGATAAGAATCCAGAGAATTTGAGCCGTATCGGTTCAAAAATTAAGACCGAATTCAAAGAACTGGATATTGTTCCCTATTACCCAAGAGGCGAAGAACGCAAAAATTATATACTGAACAGCTACTGCTGCTATTCTTCCAACTTTTCAAATCAGGATTTATATGTTACCGATTTAAAACACGCTTTGTGCCTGTTCATTAACAACACCAACTACAAGTCCGATGCCACTGGAATCATCTTTAATGACCGTGAGCATAACATTCCCGTTTTAAAGGATGTTTGGGACGAACGCAAGAAACGCATCAAGGCACGCAACTTTGCCATTTTTGCCCCAACAGGCGAAGGCAAATCCTTTTTGGCCAATAATATCCTGCGTCAATATTTCGAGAGTGGGGTTCGCTTGGTCATTATTGACCTCGGTGGCTCATACACCAAATTTGCCAAACTTTATCCTGAAAAATATACGGTGCTTCGTTATGAAAGCGGAAAGAATTTGGGTATCAATCCTTTTTACATCAGCAACCAAAATGACCTGACACCGGAACGTTTGGAAGATTTGTCCGTGTTCCTTTTTGAACTTTTTGCTTCTGATTTGAAAGTAACAAAGGCACAATCTGTTTCGGTTAAAAAGATTTTGCGCCATTATTACGATAGCACACCCGAAAACCATTCTTTGGATGGGTTTTACCATTTTATAGAAGGGAATCAGAAAGACCTTTTGAGCACCCTTAAAATCCATCCCGACTACTTCAATATTACGAGTTTTTTGCACGTGATGTCAGAGTATGTCGGCGATGGTCTATATAGTTTTCTATTTGAAGTCAGTGAAGACCAGACCTATAAAATTGAGGATAAACGTCTTATTGTTTTTGAATTGGACGAAGTAAAGGACAATAAGGAAATCCTTTCCGTAATGTTGAAGCTGATAAAATCTGCGATTCAGCGTACTATTTGGAAAAACCGTGCCGAAAAAGGTATCATACTTTTCGACGAGTTTGCCAAACAACTGAAATTTGAAAATGTATTGGAAAGTGTGGAATTCTATTATCAAGCTATTCGTAAACAAAATGGCGCCATTGGCATCATCCTTCAATCCATCAATCAACTTCCAAACAATTCAACATCGGCAAGTATTCTTGAAAATACGCAGGTTATTTACAGCCTTCATAATGAGAAAGGGTATGTTGAACTACAAAAACGATTGAATCTATCCAGTCACGATTTAAACCAATTGAAATCGATTAAAAATAATTTGACCGGACCCCGCAAATACACCGAAATGTTCATCAAAATCGGAAAGGAAAGCAACATTTTCCGATTGGAAGTACCGAAGGAAGTTTACGCAGCATACTTAACAGATGGTACTGAAAATGAAGAAATAATGAAGCTTTACGAAAAGCATCAAAATATGGAAAAAGCAATCACAGAATATTCATCTTAAAATCAAAGAAATTATGAAATCAAGAATTTTATTACTCGCAATGGCGCTCTTGTTCAGCTTAAACATAAAAGCCCAAGGGATGCCCGTTTATGACAACACCAACTTTATCAGCTTGGTAAAATCTCTGGTGGAATCCGCAAAACAAACAAGCCAACTCATTAAATCTGTAAAATTCTTGAAGGATGCAAAGGAAAGCATTGAGAAGGTTTCAGATGTAGTTAGACAACTTAAAGCTGTTGAAGAAATAGGAAGTAACAACCAAAGGCTTATTGAAGTTATGCAAAATGATTTACAGGACATATTAAACTCGCCCTACATTAAACCAGAGGAAGTATCGCGCATTGCAGAATCGTTTGATGCCATCGTACAAAACTCTTTGGACACGGTGGATTTTATTGATGAAATCCTATCAAGCGACTATTTAAAAATGAGCGATGCAGAACGTGCTGAAGTTTTGAAAAAGAAGGAAGAGGAATCCAAGGAAATGGTCTCGAACATTACCATTAGAACCAAGCGATATAGAGATATTATATCTTTTAGAAAAATGCAGGACAAGGTCAATAACCGAGAAACAAGTTATTAAATATGACGGCTTCCATCATTTTAGGAATCGGGTTGGAATATATAGACACGGTATTTCAGACCATACAAGCAAGCGAATTTTCGCAGTACACTATCGCGGGAATGAAAACACTTGCTGTGCTGTTCTTTTTGGTCAATATCCTCAAAAAATATAATGAAGGAATTGCCGATAAGGATGGTTATTCTTGGGGGTTGAGTCCTGGGGAACTGGCGAAGAATTTTGCTGTCGTCCTTTTAGTGATTTTTTCTACCCAAATACTCGGTTTTTTTGATGGCATTCTCGTGGCTATTGAGGGTCAATACCGTGGAACGGCACCTGCGCTTTTACCATTACAGATGCAAGACCTACCTCTTGAAGAAGAAGTAAGTCTATTGGATGCGGCAAGTATGGCAATGACATTGCTCTACGAAGCTTTGGTCACACCGTTATATGGTTTCAAGATTTTCGCTTTTATCATCAGCGTATTCCTTTGGATTCTCGACCTGTTTATTTATCCACTCTTTTTAGCTGAACGGTTTTTCCTATTGGGAATAATGAAAGCATTTTTTCCATTGGTCATCAGCTTGGCGGTTTTTGAAAAGTTTCGTTCGCTGGCGTACAATTTCTTCAAATTGTACGCCGCAGTATATATGCTCGTTCCTGCATTTTTTTTGGTCAATGTTTTTATCAACGCCATTTATACAGAAATCAATACAAACTTTTGGACAAACCTATTTGGTACTGAATTTGGCCAGGGCTTTTTTGCACCAGTTGTACAGCTCGGTTCAGTTGGATTTATCGTTTTTCTAAAATTCAAACTATATAGACGCGCTACGTCTTTTACCTTAAGACTATTCAGCAATTAAATCCCATATAATGAAAACACCATACAAGAACATATATGCCGTACTGAAAATGAATCGTTTTATTGTACTCGCAGTAATTATCTGCGCTACGTTATCCAGTTTCTTTTCGGTTTGGATGGCGTATAACATTAACAAAAAAGCGTTGAATAGTGCATTTGCAATTAACACAGATGGCTCTATAATTCCACTAAAATTGATTGCCCAAAAAGAAAACTTCAAAGTCGAAGCCTTGGCACATCTTGAACTTTTCCACACTTACTTCTATAATATCGATGCCAGCAATTATGAGCGGAATTTAGAAAAAGCACTATGGCTTGGCAATAGTTCCGTTGACAACCTTTATCGTCAGAAAAAAGCCGATGGTGTTTACAACCGATTGTTGCAATATTCTTTAGTACAGAAAGTGTTGAGCATCGATTCGCAAATCGAGGAACAAAATGGAAAGTATGCCTTTAGAGCTGTAACGGTATTTGAAATCAATCGAGGTTCTATCGTTGATACCTATGAGCTGGTTTCTACTGGAAATCTTATTACCGTAGATAGAAATTTCCCCAACAATCCTCACGGGCTTTTGATAACAAATTATTTTGAAAATACTTTAAAAAAATTGAACGATGAAAGTTGAGTCAATCATCGGCAATGATAAAATCCAAACTTATGAAAATAGAAAAAAATAAAATAGTATTTGCGGTGGTAATTGCCACTGTACTCATATTCTTGATTGCCTATTCCGTGATGATAATGGGCGATGATGACAGTGAAAATCAGAACCTCGAACAGACTTTAATTCCCGAACTGGATGAAGAACAGAAAGAATACGATTCCAAACTGGATGCCATAAATGATTTAAAGGAAGTAAGGGAAACCAATGCCCCAAGTATTTACGATGAAAAACTGATTGATTCTTTGGGTTTCTATGATGAGGACTTGCCCGAAAAGGAAAAAGAACGAATCGTGGATAGTATCTATGAATCCGGAAGAATAAAATATTCGGATAGGACCTACCAAAATATAGGGGTAAAAAGAATGACCAACACAGTTGTCGAAAAAATCGATTCAGTAGAAGTCAGAGCCGAGCAAAAAATAAAAGCTAAAGAAATAGGTTTGGAACATCAACTGTTTTTTGCTTCTGCACCTCTTAAAACAGATGCTTCAATTGCCGGAATTACCGATGCCGTTATTTATGTGGTTGTCGATGGCGACCAAGTTGTAAAGGTTAATTCTCGGTTACGAATGCGATTGACAAAAACTGCGACGATTAACGGCAAGCTGATTCCCAAAAACACCAATGTGTTCGGTTTTATCAGTTTTCAGCCAAATCGTGCACTTATAGAAATTGAAAACATCGAGCATCATCCCACAAGTTTAAAAGCATTCGACCTTCAGGACGGAAGCGAGGGTATCTATGTCCAAAATAGTTTTCGAGCCGAAGCAACAAGCGAGGTCTTGGATGATATCATACAAGATGTCAATATTCCAAGTGTTCCACAGGTTGGTGGGATTAGCAAAGTGCTTCGGCGCAATAACCGTAATGTAAAAGTTACTGTACTCAACAATTACAAACTCATTTTAAAACCCAAGTTATAAGCCAATAATCCCAAAATTAAATTCACTCTTATGAAAAATCATATCTTCATTTCAACCCTTGTACTACTTTCCTTTTTTACGAAAGGGTATTCACAATCCGTACACCTACTCGATACCATTTATGCCAATGACCAAAAGAATGTTGCTCTATTCTTCCCAGAGCCTATTCGGCAAGGTATAACAGGGTCCGAAAACTTTATTTTCACCTACAATCGTGAAAAAGAGCAATATTTTGGACTGTTACAGGCGAAGCCCGGAAAGGAAAGTAATCTGCTTATAATTAACCGAAATGGTTCAATTTTTTCGTATATTGTAAGGTATAAAAAGCATCTTGAAAAGCTGAACTATTTTATTCCTAAATCAAGTAGTATAGGCAATGAAAAGCCTATCGTTATTGATTCTACAGGAATTGTTGCCCCAAAAGAGCAAATAGAGAATAGCATCTATTATTATCAAAAGTTCTGTTCCTACCTGCTTGACCGAAAACAAAGAATAGGTTGGATAAAAGAACGTGATGAAAACATTGTTCTAAAGATTGAAAATATTGTTTTTGACAAAGAAGAACTTTACTTTGTTATCCAAATTGAGAATAAATCTACATTGGATTATGATTTGAATTTTCTTGATTTTTCAGTTCAGACCAGACAAAAAGGAAAAAAGAAATCACTTCAAAGTCTTTATCAAAAACCTCTGTTTACTTACAACCAACCAACTAAAATAGCAGAAAACGAAACCGCAAGGTTGGTTTACGTGATGCCCAAATTCTCTTTGAGCGACGACCGAAGGGTCATTTTAGAACTTAACGAGAAAAATGGCGAACGAAACCTAAAATTGAAGGTATCACATAAATATATCAATAACCCAAATTAGAAGTGTTATGAAAAATATGGTCATTTACTCACTCATATTGCTGTTTTTTGCCTGTGCTGGTAATGAAAGTACAACACCCGCCAAAACTGCTCAAATTGTTGCCGAAAGCTTCTATCAAGGCAATGAAGCAGCTCTTAAGGAACATACAACGCCCGAAGGCTATGCCAATTTTAAAAACCTAATGGCAATGTTCGTTAAAAGCGACACTAAAGATTCCAATTTTAAAGTCATTGAAGAAACTATTGATGGCGATGTTGCCTGGGTCAAATATTCCACTTCTTATGACAAGACACCTGGCATTTTTAAATTAGTAAAGCAGGATGGCGAATGGAAGGTTACGGCGAGACGGCCTAAAGAGGAAGTCCCTTTTTGATTTGTAGTATTTAAAAAAAATTACTTTTACTTTGCAGATATTTTAAAAAATATCTGCTTTTTTATGACCTCTTCTGAACAATATGTAGCACATCTTTGCCAAAAATCATTTCTTCCGTTCTGGAATTTCCCTAATCCCATAGGTAAAAAAAATAAGGAACTTTGTGATGTTTTGGTCGTCTGTGGTAATTATATATTGATAATATCGGTAAAAGATATTCAGGTTTCCAATCATACCGATGAAAATATTCAATACGAGCGTTGGGTCAAAAAAGCGGTTGAAGATTCAGCAAAGCAGATTTATGGTGCAGAACGCTTCCTTGAAAATGTTGACGAAGTATTCGCCAAGAATAGAACGAATAAAATTTCGTTGCCGTCAAAAGAAGAAAGAATAATACTGCGGATTGCTATTGCTTTCGGAAGCAAAAATACTTTTCCATTGCCCTATGGCGATTTTGGTCAAGGCTATATTCATACTTTTGATGAAGAAACTACCTCAATTCTGTTGAACGAATTGGACACCATATCCGATTTCACAAAATATCTTATTGATAAAGAACAATTTTTGAAAGGGGAATATTTTTCAATGCCCAAAGAATCTGATTTTCTTGCCTTTTATATCCAAACCGGACTTGATATTGATGAAAAAGTCGATTCTTTGGTTTCAGACGGTGGTTTATGGGATTCTTATATAGAATCTGAAGAATACACAGAATGGCAAAAGCTTCTACCACAAAGCTATATATGGGATTATATGATTACGCAGTTGCACGATTATCATATTTCCAACGAAACTTCTGATGAACGAAGAAATGAATTGGAAGAAGCCGTGAGAGTTATAAATCAAGAGTCTCGTATCAATCGTATAGAATTAGGCGGAATTTTAGATAATGCTATTCAAACAAAACCTAATGCCAGAATGCTAAAACCGATTAACGATGCAAAACATTGTTATGTCTTGATGCCCTTGACATCTAAAAATTGGGAAGGCAAAGAAGCAGAATTAGAACTGCGATGTGTGGTAGCGAGAATGGAAAATCCGACAGTTGAACGAGTTATTGGTATTGGTTTCGGAAATAATGGAAATGGTCAAGACCACTATGATATTTGCTCAATCTATATTCCAGAAATGAGCGAAGAATTTATTGCTCACGCAAAGGAAATTAAAGAAGAATTGAGATACTTTAGAAATCCCAAAATATCTCACAGCAAGGCTTACAGAAAAGACGAATTTAAAGGGTTTGGGCTTTGGTAGCCTTGTGATTTTAAATGCAGAAAATCTTTGTTAAATTTATAGGCTAAAATAAACATTAGCCTATATGTATCTATCCAACCTTTTTATTCAAAATTTTAGAGGAATCAAAGAAATGGAACTCAATTTTAATCGAAGTATTAATATACTAATCGGTGAAAACGGAAGTAACAAATCAGCAGTAATTGATGCTATAAGATTACTTTATAATATGGGCGAACCTATCCGAGATATTTCTGTCGGATTCCCTGATTTTCACGAAAGTATAGAGAAAGATGCTGAAGGTAACATTACCATAACAAAGGAAGAAAAGATTACTATCGTCTTTTGTTTTAGAGGCTTGTCCGCTTCTCAAAAAGGTGAATTGTATGAGTATATGGTTATTGACCCAGAGGACGATACGAATGAATATGCAAAGGTTACCTTAACTTATGAGGACAAAGGTGGCAAATATCCCATTTCGTCTTTTTTTACTGGTAATGTGGAAGGTCAAAAAGCAGACTTTAACACATTTTCGGTTTTTCAACATTATTATTTAAGTGGTTTGCGTGATAGCACGCGCGATTTATTGACAAGTCGCGGTAATGTTTTAGGTCGTGTTATAAAAAGAAGAGTCGAGAAAAATGAATCCGAAGAAGTTATCGAAGGCATTATGAGAAAAGCTAACGATGAGCTTTTGGCACAATCTGAAGTTTCCGAAACTCGTGATGGTGTAAATGATAATCTTTCTGGAATCTATCAGCGATTTAAAGATAATCAGATAGGGCTTCAAATTGAGCAATCCAAAACCGAATATATCGTAAACGCCATTAAACCTTTTTTACCGCATAATCGGGACAGTTTAGCAGGGGATGGATTTTCACTTTGGCAAAATAGTTTAGGACAAAATAACCTTATCTATATTGCTACTGTGCTTGGGGACATAAAGGACCAAATTGAAGAAACAAAAATTCCTCATTTTGCTTTGCTCATTGAAGAACCAGAAGCGCATCTTCATCCACAGCTTCAATTAAGTTTGTATAGTTTTTTACGAGATTCCAGTACTTCTAAAAATAGCCAATTATTTATAACTACCCATTCGCCCACACTAACATCCAAAGTGCCTTTAAAAAACTTAATCTTATTGGATGGCAAGGCATTTCGATTAAACAAGCAATTTCAAGATAGAGTTGTAGAAGAAATTATTGAAGATACTGTCAAAGCTAAAAAATTGACGGTTGGAAATTTTAAATTTAGAAAAAATCAGTTGGAAAGGTATATCGATGTGACCAAATCCCAATTGCTATTTGCCAAATCTGTTCTTTTTGTAGAGGGCATTTCAGAAGAACTTTTAATTTCAGCTTTTACAGCAGTTAAAGAATACAGGTTAGAAGATTACAGAATTGAACTTGTCAATGTTGGTGGCACAAGTTTTTATCCGTTTGTCCACTTATTTAATTCAAATCAACCTGAAAAATCAATTAATAAGCCTGTTTCAATCTTAACGGACAACGATAAGTTTCCCGCCTCAAAGAGAAAAGAATATTTATTTGATAACCTTCTTGTTGAGGATTACAAAAAACTTGATGAACTAGATGCTGCTATTCAAGGTGCAGAAGTTTCGTCCAGAATTCCAAACATCACTTCAGTCATCAATGAAAAAGAAACTATCAAAATCTTCTTTGCCGAAAAGACACTCGAATATGAATTAGCACTTGCTAATATTCCCAAAACAAAAGAAGGTGTTGAAAATAATTTCCTCTTTAAATACATTAAAAATAAAAGACCTGAAAAAGCGGAAGCAATTTTAAATTATATTGATGCTGTGATTACTGAAGAACTCACTGATGACCAACAAAGAAAAGCAGCAATTCTACTTTGGAAATCATTCCCCCCAAAAGGGGCTTTTTCCCAAAACTTTTCCTTCTACATTCTTAAAAATTTAAAACGGGCACGAAAGGAATTTATAATCCCAAAATATATCCTTAAAAGTCTAAAGCATTTGAAGGGAACGGAATGAAATTAGATATTACAGAAGAATTACAAAATTATTTAGATGCAAAAGGCAGAGTCGTCTTAAATGCCTGTCCTGGTGGCGGAAAGACAACTGCTATTGCACAAAAGATAATCAACCTTGAAAAAGAATATAAAAGTACGTATGGCAATCATTCCGGAATTGCTTGTCTTTCGTTTACTAATGCTGCCAAGGATGAAATAAATCTAACATACAATGAACTTAACGGTCAATCCTTGCATTACCCACATCAGGTAAGTACCATTGATAGTTTTATCAACACTTACATTACATTACCCTTTTACTATCTCTTGGAAAGAAATTTTGCAAGACCACAAATACTGGAAAACAACAAACGTTTGGATTCATTTTGGAAAACCAAATACAAAAACAACAAAGGTCAGTTGGTCGATGGACTTAAGAATCCTATGAACTCTTTTAAGGCAAAAACCAACAGAAGTATGTATTATCAATACTTACCATCAGAAATAAGATTAGAACCGGATGGAAGTTATTCCGTAAACGGCAATGCTCCTTCAGCTGACAAAGTTGATATGGCCGTTTTTAAAAAGTATTGCGAATATATCAAGAAATGGCAATTCGAAAAAGGTCTTATAACTACTAATGATTCTGCCTATATTGCTTTAAGACTTCTCAAAAAAAATCCAAGAATCAGTAAATGGTTGGTCAAAAGATTTCCTCACATTATTGTTGATGAAGCACAGGATAATTCGCTTATGCAACATCAAATTTTCGAAGAATTGAATAAACAGGGTTTAAAAAATATTGAATTCATTGGTGACCCCTATCAAAGCTTATATGAATTCAGGGATGCCAACCCTCAATTATTTCTGGAAAAGTATAACCACGAAGACTATCAAGGTCTGGATTTATCTTACAATAGAAGGTCGCCACAGCGAATTATAGATTGCTTTTCATTATTAAGACCTGTTGCTGAACGTACTATTAAAAGTGCCTGTAAAACAGACCTAAACGAGTCTCTGATGATTTATCGTTATAAAACAAATGATAGAGGGGAAATAATAAACAATTTTGAGTTGTACTGTAATGGTAAAGGCTACCAGAAATTGAAGGTCGTTGTAAGGGGAAATAGCGTAAGAAACAAAATGCTTGGTAGGGATGCACAACAAAAACCTTGGCACAATCAACTGGCTTACGACCTTATTACGGCAAAAATAGAATATGATGACAACAATTTGAAAGATGCCATAAACATTGCAAGAAATATTATAATAACTTTAGAAAATCAAGGTCTTGATTTTTCCGAGTTCGGTCATTTAAGAGCTAAACTAAAAACTGATTTTTTGTTTAATGCACATATTATAAAATTTGTAGAAGGACTGCCAGAGCTGTCACATACTGTAGAGCAATGGTCAGATTTGTGTCCTGCGTATGTAAAGAAGGCATTAAATCTCGATTTTGATATAAACTTTGGATTGAAAAAAACATCAAAATTCTTTTTAAAATCCACACGTACCGAACCAGTTTCGCACCATTTTAATCGGGTGGATATAGAAAAGACCAGCTCCCTTACCACAGTTCATCAAGTAAAGGGAAAAACTTTGGATGCTATTCTCATATTTTTTGACGAAAGAAATCACGCAAGTAATATTAATTTCAGAGATTTAGAGCCAGATAATGAGCATTTTATTAAGGAAAAGAAACGTATAATCTACGTGGCTATGTCGAGACCTAAACACTTATTGGCTATGGCATTCCCAGAAAAAATAACCGAAGCTCAATTGAAAGAAAAATTTGGTAAGGATATTTCAATCATAAATATTGAATAAAATTTTCATCGCACTTCAATTAAATATAGACCGCGCCTCATCATAAATCCGCTCAAAGTTAGCTTCCAAATCTGCATTGGAATATTCCTTTATTTCCTGCGGTAACTGTCTTTTGATTTTAGATAACCTGAACTGAACTTTTTTGTCTGTTCCATCAGCATAAGTAATAAATTCTCCTTGTTTTAAGCGAAAGAATACATCTGCTCTTATCTTGGGAATTTCGCGCTCTCCAGTTGTGATACGTGTATCAAAATTCAAATTATAGCCACGATTAACACTTGTGGTTTCTTTTTTTACGATTTCAAAAAAACGCTCATAATATTTGGCGGTATCTGGGTCATTGACCTTGCCGAAAAATTGATAGGAAAGATTGCTCAATATCGCTTTGCTCGCTTTGTCGCCATACATCATATCGTTCTGGATTTTATCCTGCATTACGTAAATAGTAACTATATCATAACTACGAAGTGTTGCCGGAATACGGTGCATATTCAATAAGCGAATGGTTGGTGCTTCTTCCATCAGAAGAAAGGAAGGAATTGAATTGCGGACACTCATTTGCTTCGTAATTGTGTGTATGATAGTAGCTATTACAGGCGAATACGAAGTCTCAAATTTGGGATTGTTCACTACTGAAATGACCGCTGGATTCTCTTTATGATTGATATTTAAGGGTACTTCGTCTGCCGATAATGCCATAAATATTCGTTGCGTACTGATACGTTTGAGTGCATTAGCCAATGTGCTTTTTACTCCTGCGGTTTGTCGCTCTGAATCCTTTCCACTTATAAAGGCATCTGCCATCGCTCTCGACGTGGTATTGGTTTCCAAAAATGAAACAAGGCTATCTGTGTCCAAATATTGATAAACGGCGATTAGATGGGGCAATGTACAAAAGTGGGGGTATGATGTTTTCAATTTCCAAATTAAACCGCCTATCAAACCTTCAGCTGCATCATTAAAAAATTTGGTCGTTCCAGTTGTACCTGCTTCTCTCTGTTCTAAAAGGTTTTCAATCAATACCCTTGATACCTCGTTTACACTTTCCTCATTTTCAAGATATTTTGGTGCTATGGGATTGACCCGATGGATAATTCTGTCAAATGAAATTACTTTGAAAGGGATGTCGGAATCCCTGAAAAGCGGGTATGCCATTTCGGTAATTTCAAAATCCTTATAGTCGTGGATGACACCACAAAAAGAATGTTTCTGAAAGTGTTTTAGAAAACCATACACCACACTTTCGGTTTTTCCGCTTCCGGCAGAACCAATGACCGATGCCCCTCTTTTTATATTCTCAATCTTGAAAATGCCCTTGTTCGATTTAAAGCTGACTTGATAGATGTTATTGATGTTTACTGTTTTGTCTGATTTATGAAGAAAAACGTAAAGCACAGTATTGATTAGAAGTAAGGGGCAAATCAAGTAAAGTGAACCTTGAACTAATTGCGCTGAATCGTAAATCCAAATTGATAGCGCAATAATGGACAGAAAATTTAAAGCAAAGGCGTATTTAGTGATTCTATACAGTAAGTAAAATACAGAACTGGCCAGAACAATAAGGATTAAAATGTGATATGTATTGCCGAATTCCATATCTCTACATTTAAACACCTATTGAACTTGATTTGATGGCTACATCGACCCCTTGCCGTAATCTTTTGAAAATCCGCAATGCCATTTGTGCCTGATTTGTAGGGATATTTGGAATTACTGGTAATCCGGTTTTGTGCATTAGCTTAAAAGCCATCGCTTTTTCATTTGCTGGCAACTTCATCAATGCGGCAAAGTATAGGTTGGGATTCTTTACGAAATCCTTTCGGGCTTTATAGGTCTCTGCAAAATTGCGTTGGTAGCCAAAAGTCTTGTCAAAGGTCTTTTCTGCCTTCTCAAAAAACATATCCCTGTCAAAGCCCCTTCCCACTTTTTTACCGTGCATTTCAACTTCAGAAGATTTGTATTTGCTTCCTGGGGAAAGACTGACCGAATTGGTCGCATCTTTCCTACTTACAATAATATGGATGTGGCTTTGGTTGCCTGCTTTCTGCATTCCCTGTACAATCCGAATTCCATTTTGTTGGTGCGGTGCATCTCGTTCCAATTTGCCGATTTTTAATTTCAGTTTATCTATATTCCCTATTCTTTCGCCATTTTCTATCTTTCTGATGTGGTTTTTTAGTTGAAGAATTTTTGTGGCGTAAGGTTGATTTTCTCGAATCTGCCTATCTGTTCCCTTAAATGTTCGTTGGTGTTCGATTTTAGCATAATACTTTATGTCATCCACAGTAATTGCCCTTCCATTTATTTCGCGATTAAAACATTTCACATAGTCTTTCATCAACTCTCGGGTGTACCTTTTTAAATCGGCGCTACTGTTTTCCAATCGAGTCAATTCATATTTAGAAGGGCTGACCGTAATGGAATAAAATTTAGGTTCTTTGTTTTTGAGTTTGGCAGTATTCCCGTCAATTTCATTAACAACTTCCTTGGCTGAAATTTCATCGCCATACTGGTTAAAAAAGTGTTCCATTTCTTCTTGTTCCAAACCTTGATTTTCCTTTTCCAAATAGGCTACAAAACCTGCTGAACTTTGACCGTAAGTTTTGCCCAACTTTTGTGCTGTGATTGTGATATACATAACTACTATTTTATAATTCGTTGCTTGGATTCTGCTTTTCCCTAAAGCGTACTTCCGTCATTTTCTCAACATTTTTCTTCTCCAAAATCAATGGTTTTTTCTTCGGTTCTGCCTCTTTAAATAAGGTTTCCATCATCGCCACGGTAGGTTTCGTTTGGCTCTTTTCGATGTCCTTCAGAATGGCAATTACGCCATTGATTCGTTTCTTTATCAAGTTTTCCAAAGTCTGCATTTTAGGTCCCATCGATTCCGTAGGCGAAATGCCATTGTCCTCAAAAAATTCTATCATTAACAGCAACGCCATCGACTGTGATTTTGAAATATTCCGGCAATACCTTCTAAACTTTCTTACCACCGAACTTTTGATGCTTACGCTCTCGAACCTCTCTTTTTCATATCCTTTATCCATTTTTCCGTGAAAAATTTACTTGTTTTACTGGGCTGACACGGTTTTTCCGTGAAAAATGATGCCGATTTAGGGAATTAAAAAATCGCTAAACCCCCAAATACCTAATTTTCAATGGTTTGAAATCGAAAAGGAATGCTCAACATCGCGCAGCGTGTTGCCCTCTTGCTATTCCTTTTCGTCCCGCTCGCGGGACAAAAATCCATACCATTACAAAAGGTAATGGCGTTTTACTGGCAGAAAAAACGAACTGGATTTTTTAAGAAATAGAAAATTGAAAAACAGATTTATCCTCACTAAAAAATTAAAATCTTTGCGGATAATTCATTTGAATTGCGGATTAGAAAAAAAAAGACCTTCGAAAATTCAAAGGTCTTGAAGGTCATATTTGGCTTTGTTTAGATATTGAAAACATAAGTATAGGTATAAAGGTTTTTCAATGCTTCTTCTTCAATCATCGTTTCAAAGTTGGTGCAATGTTCCTTTGCATACTTTCGGATGGCATCGCCAAATTTATGTTCTACATCTTCTTTGGAACTTTCCAAAAGACGTTCTTGGGCTTCCTCGCTTAAATCTGTAAAATTGAGATAAATCATAGCTTTTCGTTTTACAAAATTCCGTTATCAGAAAAACTATAATAATCCCCATCGGGTGCAAGTATTAAATGGTCAAGAAGTTTAATATCAAATATTCCAGACGCATTTTTAATTTTGGTTGTAAGCCTTTTATCGTTTTCGCTCGGTTGTAATTTACCGCTTGGGTGGTTATGTGTTAGGATTATCCCCACCGACAAGGATTTTAGAATGACTGCAAATAAAATCCTTACATCAACTAAAGTTCCCGTAATTCCACCTTGTGAAATTTGATAGATTCCTTTTACCTTGTTGCTGTTGTTCAGCAATACCACTTTGAAAGATTCTTGCAGGGCAATTGTGTCTTTGTCCCAATCTTCAAAAAGTAATTCAGCCGCATCTTGTGAATTACTTATTTTCTGCCACATAGAAGATTTCAAACCCCCTTTGTAGCTAATTTTTATTTCATTAACTTTACTGCTCATTATTTCTATGTTTTAGTAGTGAATGATGAAAAAGAGGGCGCGTCTTTCCACAGGAACGCCCTCTTTATATTTAATATTCGCTTGGTAGCATTAGCGTATTATTCACAAAGAATAAGCGCAATTCATCGAGCGGAAAATCTGTTGCACGATAGCCGTGTTTTTCTAAAATATTATCGTTACCATCGGTATAAATAATTTCTGCTTCGTAGCCTGTAAAATCTTGCTTTTCCTCGGACAGTCTTTTAAAATCTATGGTAATAAACTCACTTCGGTTCATAAGACTTTTTGCTATTACGGAAGTGTCCGTAATAAGCCAAAAACAGTCCGCTACATTTGCAAGATATTTTAGACCATCCGTAAAACGGGTTCGTAATAATGGGATTTGATAGAACATTTCCGTACCGTGAAAATGTTGCAATCCTTCTTTAATTTCGTTAACTTGTGCTTTCATTGTTTTCTATTTTAAAAGTTGATAATGAAAAAAGAGGGCACAAACTAATTGAAAACTGGTATTCGTGCCCTCTTAAATTTTAAATCCTACTTATCGTTTTTACTTCCAAGTAATAGGATTTCGTTTGCTTCGATTTCGGTTACGTAACGTTTTACGCCGTCCTTATCCTCATAGCTTCGAGATTTCAGTTTTCCACTCACGCCAACCTCTTTGCCTTTAACGACATAGTTTTCAACGATTTCGGCAGTTTTTCCCCAAGCTACAACGGTATGCCATTCGGTATTTTGTTCTTTTTCGCCATTTTTGTTTTTATAAAATTCATTGGTGGCGATTGAAAAACGGGCTACTTTTTTACCGTTTTCAAGGTTCGTAATGGTTGGTTCTTGTCCAACGTTTCCGATTAACTGTACGTGATTTTTTAAAGTACTCATAATAAAAGATTTAAATATTGATTAAAATGCTATCTGAACCCTTCAGACAGTTTGCGTTTGTATTTTTTTTAAGTGATTTACTTATTATATCCAGAGCGTTTTCCTTTTTTTGTTTTTTTAACTTTTGTATCGCTTCTTCTTTGTGGATTTCGTAAGATTTCATAAGATTCGTTTTTAGATTTACTTCCCATAGAGCCGTCGCTGTTACCTTTTTTTGTTGCTGGTTGGTTTACAATATTCAGGTTTGGTAAGGCGTATAAAAAGCGCAGCGGCTTTATGCCGCCGTCCAAAAATGAATGTTGTTGTTTTGCTGTCAAAAAAAGGTAAGGTCAGTGGCTGTTCGGGAAGTTGTCTAAATGGCTCTGTGAAGTACGCAATCCGCAGAAGCGATACAAATTGCAAAAATGATGTTCCTATGAAGCGGACTTAATTTACGATTTTGGCTCGGTAATGAAGTGTTCCTTCCCAGCATAGCGGGAAGGGTTAACGGAATGGACAGCTGAAATTGGGGATTGTGTCCAAGATTTTTGAAGGGAAGCTCTTTCCCCGAAATGGAATGAAGTGGGAATGTGCTTAACGTATTTTAAATGAATTTCTTTGTAGGGAATCTTTTCCAGAATGGACTTATTTTCTGGTGTTTGCGCAAAGGCAAAAAGTACTGGGTGTAATTACATTAACCAAAATCTATTTGTCACTATTGTTTTATATGTAATTACAGCCTGTACTGCGCGGAAGTGAAGGCTCTTGGGAATGAATGAGTGTAGGCACGGAACGAGTGAATGAGTAAGTGCCGAAGGTGGGGCATAATAACTTTAATCTTTTTATCCAAAAATCTTTTTTGATTTTCTGATATGGATTTGGTTCATTACATCGATTCCTATTAATGGGTGTCAAAACGATTGTAATAATGTAGTCCTAATTCAATTGCAGCATAACACTCAAATAAATATAATTCTATTGAGCCACTTATTGGTAAAATGGCTATCTCGCATTCTTCCCTCATAATTTTCTTAAAAGGCTCTGAAAATTTCTTAAAGTCAAGTTCTTTGCGGGTTCCCTTATGCAATTGTTGTAGTGTTTCAAAATGATGCTGTTTACCCATTTGGTAGGACAGGGAAGAAGAAAAATGGTTAGCACCCTTAATATGTTGATGGATACGTTTTATGACACCTTTAGATATGCCTGTATAAAATGGTTCGTTATTATGATAAAATAAATAGATTCCTTTAAAATCGGTATTGTCAATCAAAATAGGAAATCTTGATTCCAATAGGTTTTTAGTTGTAGCTTTTCCTACTCCTTCCTTTCCGAAATATTCATAGACGCTAATTTTATTAGATTTACTCGTTAGATTTTTCAACAATGTGGGAAAACCTTTTATTATTTCGTTGAAATTTCTTGAATCATCCTGTTCAAAATCTTCTGGCCAAGATTTTTTCAGTTTGATTGTTGCTTCTAATGTTTTCATTTCTAACTTCTAATTTAACAATAGGTTTTCCACCCACCTTTTCTACCCACTTATGGAAGTATGTAATTAATTTTCCAATGGCCACCTTTTGCTCCACCCATTCTTTCAATTAGACCAATATCTTTTAGAGCATCAAGATTATTATCAATGGCAGTAGGACTTAAGCCTATTATATCTTCAAGTTCTCTTTTAGAAACTTTATTATCTTTATGAATAGCTCTAATAATTCCAACTCTATTATCAGTAAGATTATCTACCCACTTATCTACCCACTTATCAAAATCAAAAGGTCTTCTGAATGTAACAGTAAATATACCTTCAGTATTAAATTCAGGTGGCGTTAAATCTTCTTCTACCATTAAATCCCTCATTCTACTGATACCAGAACCTACTTGTTCTACCATTCTAATTCTTTCAAATAGACCAAATATCAAAGGATTTCTACTTAAACTTCTTTTTCCAAATTCATTTTTAGGAATGCCACTAACAAGTCCGCCAGGATTTGAAACTTCAACTCTATCAGTAAAAACTTCAATGGAAATACGCGCACCTTTATCATAATAATCTCTATGTGCCAGCGCATTGATGATTGCTTCCTTAAACACTGTTTCGGGAATTTCCCAGAGTTCCTTACGTGGCTGTGAACCTACACCCTCAATATCATATCGAACATTAAGCTTTGTTTTAAGCCAAGCCATCGCTTGAAGGAATTGTTGATATAGCGTTCCTGCCATTGTCTTATCATCAACAATGTATCTTTTGTCAATACCATCCAAGGCAATACAACGAATTACTGCTTTTTCAAAAAACGTTTCGGGGTTTTTTGCGAAAAACAAAGCGGCACCATTTTTAAGATAACCTTCTTTTGTAATCAGTTTAAGATTTTGAAAAACCTGCTCATTGGAAATCGTGGAATTTAAATCTGCCAAATCCCTAAACTGAATAATATTGGCATCAGGAATATCTTGTACTATATCAATGGTTTTACAGGGTGCTTCATCGAAATATATTTTATCGGCCTGTTGAAAAAAATCCCTCATTTCCTCAACCGTTGTTAGTTTTTGGGAATTAGGGCCTTGGCGTACATAAATAGCACCCGAAAGTACATAAGGTTTGCTTTCGCCCGAAGGCACTTCAATTAGCACCAACTCTTTACCATCAACCTCTAACGGATAGATTTCACAATGTAATGCAGGTGTTATTTCGTTTATTGAATTTTGAAGTGCAGAGTGCTTTGCATTATTGAAAGTAATTCCTTGAATAACATTATTGTCATCCACACCTAATAAAATAGTGCCTCCTGCTGCATTGGCAAAGGCACAGATTTCTTCTGTGACCTCTTTGACCTTGTTTGGAATATTTCTCTTGAATTCCACATTATAGCCCTCTCCAGATGCAATCAAGGATTTTATTTCAGCGGTGCTTAACATAACTATTGTGATAACTATGGATGATTCACAAAGCTATTGAAATTGTTTTGGTTATTTATTTTTAATTTTCTTTAGTACAGTATTTCAAGGTTAATTTAAATTACCAGATACTCTAATTAAAAAATCAATAGTGTGGCAGCTCGCCGTTATCTTTTATATTAGTAACGTAATTAAATAGGTTTAAATCGATGGTAATCCAATACTCTTTTTCAGCTTCAACTTTTTGTTTAAGACCCTTGATTATTTTTAAGGATAAATTTCTAAAATCTTCTACTACTTGAGCTAAATCGTGTTCATAGAGTTCGTAATAGTCATCTTTAAAAACCTGTTTGCTTTTTAATTTCAACTCTCTTAAAGACAGAATTGGATGCTCAATTAATAAATAATCAGCAATAAAAAAGTAATTTCGATACATCGCTTCAAAAAAGATTAAATCCACAGATTCTATGGGCAAATGATAATCCCTGTAACTATGTTCATCTTGGAAATTGTGATAACGTTCCAAGGTTGATAAGAATGTTTTCATTTCATTTTCAAAGAGATTTCTTGAATCTTGAAAAGCATATCTCAATCTAAAAAGTGATGGTCCCGATTTTTTGTCAAAAAAGTCCATATCTTTTGATATGGAATAATTGAAGGTTTTTTGCTTTGCAAAAGTTAAAAAATTCTTTTTTATGAAATTTTTCACTGAAACGAAATACATTTCCTTTTTTTGGTTGTCCGTCACACATAGAAATACTGGTACTGGAAAGCGATACCAATAATTACTCGTTGATATTTTTATATTGGATATGGTTAGTGTATTATCTAAATTCCAATCTATAGTATCTTTAGATTTGAGTTGTATGGATGCTAAATCCCCTGTCAGTTGATTTTTTTCATTTACCAATTCCACATAACAATCAATCCCATAATCTCTTTCTGTGACGGACAATCCAATTATCTGGAATGTGATTTGCAAATATTTTAAATGACGCAGATTCAGAAATGTGCTGCGGTACTCGTTGTGCTAGTTGCATATTTTCCTATTTATTCTTATTCTTATTCCGTGAAAACTTCGGTTTCCATATTGAAGTGCAAAATCGTAATTATTTTGGAAGCAGTGTACAAAAATAAATCTAAATGCTTATTTATTTAGAATATGTCTTTTTAATATTATTTCTAAATCTTTCTCCGAAAACCAAATCTATGTTTTTATCCTGTGAGAAACCATTAACAAAGAACAGACATCCGCAAATAGCGGACACGATGAATTTATTCATTGTTTAAAATTTTAGGTTTAATCTTAATGTATAGTAGAATCCCTATCATAAAGACAGGTGCGCTTAAACGATTAACCTAAAGATGGTGGGCCTCGGGAGTCGAGGGATGAGAGGTAAGAATTGAATTAATTGTTGGGTGGACGATAAATTGGCGGTTTGCTGTTTTGCTTATCATCAATTACATAAAAGCCTTGAAAATCAGTAGTAGGTTTACGATGTTATAAGAGTGTAACTAGGTTGTTTCTTATTACGACATATAACATTGGTTGAAAGACCTACCATATTTCAACTAATTGGCTTTTGATTGAAGCATTTAACCAACATTTTATATAGGTCAGGATGCTTCTTTTTAAGCAAGTCCGGACGTTCAAAGAAATACTCTGATGCAACGGCAAAGAATTCAGCTTGATTGGTACCTCCATGTTTTCTGATATCGGAATGATTATCATTTATCGATTCCATTTCTCTATGGATTAAGTTAAGCCAAGGTATAGCATATTTATGTTCTAATAATCGCTCTGGCACGCCGTCTGTCTGGTCATCTATTTTATCAATAAGATGAACAAATTCGTGTATGCCAGTATTACTTTTATCGGTTGTGTTTTGAAAACCGTGGTACAATGCTTTTTTAGATAAAATCATTTGCTTCTCAAAACGTCCATTCCCAACTATTCCACCAATATTTCTTGAGTTATCTTTACTACTAAATTGCATATCCTCATTAAAATTATCTGGATACAAAAGGATACCGCTTAAATTGGTGTAATGCCATTCTTTAAAACCAAAAACAGGGATTACTGCGCTTGCCGCAATTAAAATCTTGTCCAATTCTTCCAATTCAAACTGCACACCATCTATATAAACCTCACTTAAAAATTGCATCATTTTTTGTTGAAAAATAAGCTGCTTATTTTTAGAGAGATTTCTATAAAACAGAACATTATCCATCAATAATCTGTGCCAATCCTCTGGAAATGACTTTACACTATGGCGTTTCGCTTTTCTGTAAAAATGAACAGCAAAGAGAATAACCACAACTGAAATTAAAATATAAGCCATATTAAAAGGAAAGTATTAATCTACAGATTCAGCTTTAAAGCCAACTTTTTGCAAGGTAGCCTTTACATCTTCTTCGGTTGCACCATCACTTTCAATGGTTAGGATTTTATCAGGATTAGCGGTATCCACTTCCCAACTTTCTACACCTTCTTGTTTGTTTAAAAAAGGCGTTACTTTTGATACGCAACCACCACAATTGATATTTGTTTTAAATTTTAAAGTTTTCATTGTATTTGAATTTATAATTAATATTAAAGTTTTACTCGTTTGAGCCTTAAGCTATTTAGAACTACAGATACGCTACTGAAAGCCATTGCCATTCCTGCAATCATTGGGTCCAATAAAAATCCATTTACTGGATACAAAACGCCTGCTGCAACAGGAATACCAATGAGATTATAAATGAATGCCCAAAATAAATTCTGACGTATGCCCAACACCGTTCTTTTCGATAGTTCCAAAGCTTTGGGAATAGATTGCAAATCTGACGTTATCAATGTCATTTTTGCAACGTCCATTGCAATGTCCGAGCCTTTACCCATTGCGATACTTACATTGGCCTGCGCCAAAGCGTGGGAATCGTTTATGCCATCACCAACCATCGCTACTATCTTTCCTTCTGCTTGTAATTTTTCAACAAAAGCAGCTTTGTCCGAAGGCATCACTTCTCCTTGGTAATTTGTTGTTATTCCTACTTGTTTTGCGACAGCAGATGCGGTTTTATTGTTATCTCCAGTAAGCATATAGACCTCAATGCCTCTTTCTTGAAGCGTTGCTATGGCTTTTTTTGAAGTTTCCTTAATCTTGTCAGCAATGGCGAGTATCGCCAGCACTTGCTTTTCATTGCCAAAGAAAATGACCGTTTTAGCCTGCTCTTCGAGACTTTCTGCCGTTTGCATTAAGGAAGCGTCGATTTGAATATTCTTTTCAACCATTAGCTTATGGTTTCCAACATAGTATTTTGAACCATTTTCTGTTTGAGCTTTTACCCCCTTTCCTGTGATACTTTCGAAGCAAGCCATTTCAGTTTGTTCAACATTTTCATCTTTTAAGTGGTTGACTACAGCCCCTGCCAAGGGATGTTCTGATTGTGCTTCGATAGCCAAAAGAATTTTTTTGTATTCATTGCTATTTTCAAGTTTATCCTTCCAAAGCATATCAGTTACTAATGGTTTTCCTTCGGTAATAGTACCAGTTTTATCAAGGATAACAGCATTCACTTTATAACCGAGTTCCAAACTTTCGGCATCTTTTATAAGAATATTATTTTCAGCTCCTTTGCCTATGCCGACCATTATGGCAGTAGGCGTTGCCAAGCCCAAGGCACAGGGACAAGCGATAACCAATACGGCTACAGATGTCAATAAGGCTTGCGAGAAGCCATTGTCGCCACCTACTGACATCCAGACGATGAATGTAATAATAGATATAGCCAATACGACAGGAACAAATATTCCAGCAATTTTATCGACCAGTTTCTGAACAGGTGCTTTGCTTCCTTGGGCTTCCTGAACCATTTTAATGATTTGGGACAATAAGGTTTCTCCACCTACTTTTTCGGCAGTAAATTGAAAACTCCCTTTTTGATTTACCGTGCCTGCAAATACCTTTTCATCTTTTATTTTTTCAACAGGAACAGGTTCTCCCGTAATCATACTTTCATCTACATACGAGCTTCCTTTAGATACTTCTCCATCCACAGGAATCTTTTCTCCCGGACGCACTAAAATGGTCTGACCTACTTGCACAGTCGAAATAGGAATCTCCTTTTCTTCCCCATTCTCAATAATCTTTAGCGTTTTGGGTTGTAAACCCATCAGCTTTTTAATGGCTGAAGAGGTATTGGATTTTGCCTTTTCTTCCAAGAGTTTCCCGAAGGAAATAAAGGTTATAATGACAGTAGCCGCCTCATAATAGACGTGAGGCTCGATACCACGACTCAACCAAAATTCAGGAAAAAAGGTGTTGAAAATACTAAACAAAAATGCAATTCCGGTACTCAAGGCCACCAAGGTATCCATATTCGCCTTACCGTGTTTCGCTTGCTTGAAAGCATTGATAAAAAAGCTACGACCAAACCAAAATAGAATAGGAAAAGCCAATAGTAAAGAAATCCACTTACCTGGTTTCCATTGCATAAAAAACATTCCTAATACAAAAATTGGAAGCGTAAGAATGGCTGACCAAATAGTGCGATTTTTTATGTCTTGATAGTGCTTTTGCTGCTGTTCTTGTTGTACTTCCGACGGATTCTCCGCATCAATGATAATATCATAGCCCACTTCGCGAAGTGCATTTTGAAGTTGATTAGGACTCAATTCTTTGTCGTACTCTACAAGAACAGAGCTATTGGCAAAATTTACGCTTGCATCAAATACACCGTCTGTGTGTTTTAACACAGATTCAACACTCGCTGCACACGATGCGCAGGTCATTCCTGTAACTGGGAATGATTCTTTTATTCCCTGCTTATGGTTTTTCTCTTTGGTTTCAAATATGTTAATTGTCTCCATAGTCCTATTCTAATTTGTACTCTGCAAATTTCAGGATTAAAAGACTTTAATGTATTATGTTATTTGCTGAATGATTTGTAGAATTTGCTGAATTCGGTTCATCTATTGCAAAAGCGTTGTATCTAAACAGATATAAAATACTTTAGGAACTGTAAGAACAGTACAAAGCAGATTAACAGGATAACAACGATTAGAATACCAATCCAAATTATTTTATCTTTTTTGGTAATGCTATTTTTTACAGACGGTACTTTAGTGTTTTTTTTATTTCGTCTATCTCGTCTATTTTCTAACATAGAATATCATTTTTGCTATGAACCAACCAACCAATCAACCAATCAACCACTTCCACTTCATCTGCTGTAACCCCAAAAACCACTTGGAACATTATATTCTCGTAGTTAATCAATGCTTATGAATATTCCCTTTTAGCACAAAATAGTATAATAGGAATGCGGTTATTACCACAAAGATTATTGCAAGAATCCCATTGAACTTATCTTTTTTTGTGATTTTGTTATTCGATGATTTACTAACCTTTTTATTTCTTTTATTTCTCTGTTTTTGATACATCGTTTTTGATTTTTACCATTTCATCTTCTGTAATCTAACAGCATTTAAGATAGCCAACAAAGCCACTCCTACATCTGCAAACACAGCCTCCCACATTGTCGCCAGGCCTACTGCACCCAAAACAAGTACCACAGCTTTTACTCCAAAAGCAAGCGCAATGTTTTGATATACAATACGTCTGGTTGAACGACCAATTTTAATAGCTTTTGCAATTTTGCTCGGTTGGTCTGTTTGGATGATAACGTCTGCCGTTTCTATCGCTACATCACTTCCCAAGCCGCCCATTGCTATACCAACATCGCTTACTGCCAATACTGGGGCATCGTTGATGCCATCGCCAATGAAAGCTACTCTTCCGTCATTTTCGGACATCAATTTTTCGACTTCGTTCAATTTATCTTCTGGAAGCAATCCGCCTTTTGCGGTATCGATGCCCATTTCTTTTGCGACTTGTTGTGTGATGGAATCCTTATCGCCTGAAAGCATTATGATTTTGGAAATTCCTGATTCCCTAATTTGCTTAATGGCTTCGTGTGCATCATCCTTTAGCTCGTCTGCAATGATTACATAGCCTGCAAATTTGCCTTCAATGGAAACCATCACGATAGATTCTACAATGTTGTCGGTTTCAGATGGAACTTCGATATTGTTTGAAATCATCAATGGTTTATTCCCAACCAATACGGTTTTGCCGTTTACTGTTCCCTTTAAGCCTTTTCCTGCTACTTCACTTACTTCGGAAGCTTGAAAATCTTCGCCATCGGCTTTATAATCCATAATTGCCTTGGCAATGGGATGGGTAGATTGTTCTTCCATCGCCATTAGGTATTTCATAAATTCAGGTTCTTTCCAGCCAATGGCTTTTATTTCTTTGATTTTAAAAACACCTTTGGTTACAGTTCCTGTTTTGTCCATAACAACGGTATTAACCTTCGTCATTTCATCCAAATAAGATGCGCCTTTGAACAAAATCCCGTTTTTTGAAGCTGCTCCCAATCCACCAAAATAGCCCAACGGAATAGAGATAACCAAAGCACACGGACAGGAAATAACCAAGAAAATCAATGCTCTATACAACCAATCGCTAAAAACATAATCGTCCACAAAAAAGTAAGGTAGAAATGTCAAGGCAATTGCCAAGAATACCACGATAGGCGTATAGATTTTTGCAAACTTTCTAATGAACAATTCGGTCTTTGATTTCCGTGCGGTGGCGTTTTGCACCATATCCAAAATTCTTGCAATAGAACTATCCTTAAATTCTTTAGTAGTTTTTATTTCAATTACACCGTCCAAGTTTATGCTTCCAGCAAATACTTTTTCGCCTTTTGCAATGGTATCAGGTTTGCTTTCGCCCGTTAATGCTGCGGTATTGAACGAGCCTTTTTCGGACAATAAAATACCATCTAAAGGAATTTTTTCGCCCACACGTACTTGCACTTTTTCGCCAATAGCAACGGTTTCGGGATTTACAGAAACATAATTGTTGTCCCGATAAACCAAAGCTTCATTGGGTCTTACATCCAGTAATGCCTTGATGCTTCCTTTGGCTCTTTTAACCGCGGCACTTTGGAATAATTCGCCTACCGCATAAAACAACATTACTGCCACACCTTCCGGATATTCGCCAATGGCGAATGCACCTATGGTTGCGATGGACATCAATAGAAATTCGGTAAAGAAATCGCCATTTTTGATGCTGTTCCAACCTTCCTTTATCACAGGAAAACCTACAGGAAGGTATGCGACTGCATACCAGACGATACGTATCCAATCTTTAAAAAATGCTACGTCAAAATAATCCATCGCAATGCCAATAATCAGCATTACAAAGCTGAAAATTGCTGGTACATAAACTTTAAATTTCACTATGCTTTCTGCGCTGCTTTGGTTGTGGGCATCATTGCGCTTGTGAGTATCTGAAGAAGTTTTATTCAAATCTCTTAAATTGACTTTCTTTTTTTTCATTAGTTTGATAATAATTTTATTTTAATTCACAGTTATTCCAATCTCAACACCAATTGCGCAAACTGCACTTCTATGGTATCATCGATACCCTCTATTAAGAAATCCAAACCAGTATTTGAAACCAATAATTGTCCGGTTGCACTTATCAAGCAGGACATACTTACTCCTTGTTCTATATGGGTAATGGTTGCTTTAAATTGTGATTTAAAGGATTTTCCTTGATAAGTAACATCTATCAGCCAATTAAAGTTGATAGGGTCGTGCCGTTTTGATAAAAAATCCTGTGATGGAATAGTGCCCGTGAACCGAAGCATCAAAGGGGCTTCCTGCTGTTGTAAAATGGTATTGATTTCAGGAATATCTGTTGATAAAGTCTTAAGGTCGAATACACCATTAACCACTTTGGAATCATAATCAAGATATAAGGCCAATTTATGGCTTTCTGCCTTGACGGGTTTAGAGTTAACCAAAGTCATCATCATAATATGACCTTCTTCAGTTGTATAAATTTTTTGGGCGTTTACTTTATAATAACTAACCAACAAGATTATTAAAATACAATGTTTAACATTCATAATATCCATCTTTAATTGTATAATTAAAAAATAGCAGCTTCTACTTTTGCTTTTAATGCTATTAATCATTTTGCTTTAAGAAGCATCATAAAAGCTGCCTGCTATTAATTAAGTTTTCACTTAATTTATTTTAAATAAAAAATTTCACTCTTTCACATAACCACTTACCGCTATTTATTATCTATATCCTTTTCTCTTTTACCGAAATAATACATCAGAGCAACACTTGCACCTAATAGTCCAAACAGAATATTCTCGAAAATTTGATTCCCATTGATATTCACAATTTCAATGAAATTATTTATTAAATATTGCCACCAATTAATTTCATAATTCTGACTGCTAATCGTGAAAATTGTTATCCCCAAAGGTTGAAGGATAAAAACACCTATGGCAAACCCAATTAGTATGGTAATAAGAATATTCTTTTTATTCATCGTCTGTCTTTTACGGAAGTAAGCTTACTGGCTCTCAATCCAACTTTTGGCATCTTCCTTTTGGTCTATATTGAAATACTTAATTTCGGCGTTGGTAAAAGGCTTCATAAATTGGGTTATCCATTCTTGCCATTTTTTATCTCCTACCATTGCTATTTTTTCATAGTCTCTGGCGTGGGCCGTATCCATTTTGAGGTCTTCCCATAAACTAGGCAAGTCCCAACCCGTAAAATTGTCCATCTCAAAATACCAACGAACCTTCATCCCCTTGTCCAGTATAGCGTGGATAAGTGGATGGATTTTTTCGATGTCTTCTTTTCTCAATTTGCCCGAAGCTTTTGTTGCAACAATATTTTTTTCCTTTAACTCAATTATCTGTAACATTTTATATAGTTTTTAATTAATTATTATCCTTCTAAATCGTAAAACCATTCTTCAGCCATTACAATTGCTTTTTTGATGGCCTTTTCTTTTGAAAAGTCTTCCTTTTCGATTAATTCTTTCGCAATTTCAATTGCCTTTTTTCTTACCGATGGATTAAGGGTGTCAAGCTCTGCTCTAAATTCTTCAAATGTCCAGTCCATAAAAAATATATTAGTGGTTAAACAATTCCTTTTCCTTTTCGGGGTCTATATCTTTTTTTTCTCTTTTATCCAAAAAATAATCCAGCAAGATACCTACTACAATCGCTCCCACAAACGCGGCATAAACTTTCCAATCAAATTGTATGACCAAAGAGAGGCTTATGATTATCGCCAAAATTGGCAGTATCGGAACTTTCCCAACAGATAAAGGAACTTTAAAGGGCCTGTCTTTATCTGGTGCTCTGAAACGCAATACGATAAGGGCAATGTTCACGGCGACAAAGACGAGCAACGCACCCAATGACGACATTCCCGCTACGATTTTAATATCGCCCAATAGCATAAAACCCGCAACTGCCGCCATAACCACAATGGTAGTAACCCACGGCACTTTATGTGCATTGGTTTTGGTCATAAATTTCGGAAGTTCGCCCACGCTTGCCATTCCAAACAGCAGCCTGCTGATAGAGATAATACCGCTAAAGGCCGCATTGGCAGTAGCAAAAAGTGCTGCGACCGCCAATGTCACGGGCAACCAACTGTTGAGATTTGATGCCGCAAGTGAAAGTGGCGAATCTACTTTTGCCAGTTCTGACGGGTCGGCAATGTTAAGTACCGTAAAAGCTATGAGCAGATAGATAACGGTTGTAAAAACCATTGTCAGTAGAAAGGCACGAGGAATGGTCTTGCCAGAGTTTTTTACTTCAGAACCCAATGCAGCCATATGCTCAAAACCTGTATAGACAAAAAACAAGGTTGCGGTAGCCGCCAAAGTACCGGAAAAGGATTCAACTTTAAAAAATTCAGCCTTTGGCGGGCCAGTTTCTGCAAGCCCGACCACAATAAGAATGAACAATCCCAAAAGTTGTATGCTAACCATTATAATATTGGCAGTAGATGATTTCTTGATTCCCGTAATGCTTATCAATGAAAGAATTATCAATACGCCATAACTTATCAATAGGGAAGGCACACTAAAAAAAGTGTTGAAATAACCTGAAAAGGCCAGCAATACAGCGGCTATCGTGGCAGAACTGTGAAAGGCAATTGTCCAGCCAGTGAGAAAGGAAGGAATGTCAATTTTCGGAAACGCTTTGCGTACAAAAATGAATTCGGCACCTGCATTGGGATAGGTAGAGGATAACTCTGCATAAGACAATGCCGAAACGCTGGCAGCAATTGCAGCGAAAACAAAACTCAACCAAAGGTCGGTACCTGCTTGTCCAGCTGCTGCGCCTATGACAGTATATATTCCTGCACCCACAATAGTGCCTACTCCATAAAAGGTAAGACGAATTGTTCCCAATGATTTTTTTAATTCTGCCATAATATTTTTTAAGTTAGAGAAGGTGGAAGAAACCTGAACCTGACCATTGGACCCAAGGGTTCAGAATTCTGAAACTTCCATCTAATATTTTTGCCTGCATTTTTCACATATTCCCTTTAATATCAGGTTCACATTTCTCACTTCATAATCGTCTGGCAAGCTTTCTTTCGATATCTTATTCGGTAAACAGATTGTTCTTCTGCAATCGGTACAATGAAAATGCAGATGTAAATCTATACCGTATTTATCTTTGGCGTTTTCATCAGAAATAGCATATTTTGCCACTCCGACCCCATCATTAATCTGATGAATCAGCCCTTTATCCTCGAAAATCTTGAGATTTCGATAAAATGTCGTTCTGTTTGCTGTTTTATTGGTTTCGCTCTTTTGAACAAAAGCCTTTTTCAAATCGGAAAAGGACACGGCACTTTGCTTCCTTTTCAGGAACTTGTATATCTTCAACCTCATTTGAGTAGGTCGAATACCGTGATTTAATAGTATCTTTTCCGTTTTAGTCATTGCAATATTAATTCAAAAGCAAACCCTTTTTTCAAAACATATATTTGATGCTATTTCTTATAAGCCAAAAGCCTTAACGCATTAAAAACCACAAGTAATGTTGAGCCTTCGTGGATGACCACTGCAATACCGATATTGGCCCAACCCATAATGGTCGATGGGATAAGCAATGCCACAATACCGAGGCTTACCCAAAGGTTTTGCTTGATAATTGCCTTTGCCTTCCTGCTCAAGCCTATGGCAAAGGGCAGGGTTTCCAATTTATCGGCCATTAGGGCAATGTCTGCAGTTTCCAAGGCCACATCACTGCCCGCTGCACCCATTGCGATACCTACTGTGCTGTTTGCCATTGCAGGGGCATCGTTCACACCGTCGCCTACCATTGCGACTTTGGATTCCTGTTCTTTTAATTTTTTAATGGCATCTACCTTTTCCTCTGGCAACAGGCTTCCCCAGGCATCGGTCAACCCAATTTCTTTAGCAACGGCATCGGCAACCTTTTGATTATCCCCGGTTAGCATTATCATCCGCTTGATACCGATTTCCTTTAATTTTTTCAGTGTTTCCTTGGCCGCTTCCCGTGGGGTGTCCATCAGGGCGATGATACCTATATATTCTTTGTTCCTTCTTATGAGCATCGTAGTATTTCCACCACCTTCAAGTTCTTTTACTTTATTCGATATATCTTCGGATGGTTTTGCTTCATCGAGGTCTTCGTACAAGTCAAGGTTTCCAATATAGATTTTATCCTTGCCCAAAGAAGCTTTGATACCTTTTCCGAGAACTGCTTCCAAATCTGACGCATCGATAATATCAGTACCTTTCAGACGCTCTTTCCCATCCCTTACGACGGCTTTGGCCAAAGGGTGGTCGCTCAAGTTTTCAACGGCAACGGCTATCTTTAACAGTTCATTTTCTTCAATATCCCCCAATGGTACTACTTCGGTAAGTTTGGGCTTGCCTTCGGTAAGCGTGCCTGTTTTATCAAAAGCCAAAGCGGTTATGACCCCTAAATCCTCAAGTGGTCGCCCACCTTTGATGAGCACGCCGCCACGTGCTGCCCTTGCCACACCGCTCAATACGGCACTTGGTGTTGAAATGGCCAGTGCACAGGGACTTGCAGCTACCAATACCGCCATTGCACGATAAAAGCTGGCACTAAACGGTTCGTCAATGACCAGAAAGGCAAAGAGTAGGATACCAACCAGTATCAGTACGGATGGCACAAAGTATTTTTCGAACTTATCGGTCAGCAGTTGCGTGGGGGACTTCTGGGTCTGTGCCTCGTTGACCAATTTGACCAGTCGGGACAGGGTAGAGTCTTTGGCTTCTTTGATTACCTTTATTTCCAGCGTGTTATTACCGTTGATAGTTCCGGCAAATACCCGATTTTCATCCTTGATATCATCGTCTGCCGAATAGTCCCTGCCTGTATCTTCCACGGGAAGTTTATCCACGGGTACACTTTCCCCAGTAATAGGGGCCTGGTTTACACTGCTTTTTCCGTTGACCACGACGCCATCTGCGGATATTTTACTATTGGGCTTGACCACTATAATATCGCCAATACTCAATTGCTCAATTCCAACTTCTTCGGTCTTGCCATCTTTTTTAAGCAATGCTGTTTTTGGTGCAAGGTCTGCAAGCGCAGCAATGCTTTTTCTTGCTTTGTTCATTGCGTAATGTTCCAAGGCGTGCCCAAGGCTAAATAAAAACAACAACAGTGCACCTTCTGCCCATTCTCCCAGAATGGCGGCACCAATGGCAGCGACCAGCATTAAAAAATCAATTTCAAAACCACCCTTGGCCACAGTTTGAACCGCTTCCTTGGCCGTAAAGAAACCACCGAAAATGTACGCGCCAATGTACAAAGTAAGACTGACCCAATCCGGGATGGATTCCACATAAGAAAGCCCGAAACCTATCCCGAGAAGTGCCCCACAGATAATGGAAAAAATAAGCTCCGTATTTTTACCGAAAACCCCACCGTGGGCGTGCTCTTCTCCTTCCTCGTGGGTCTCGCCCTCCTTGTGCTCGTGGCCCTCTGTGGAAGTTTGCTCTTTAGTATCTTCCTTCTTTGAACGTTCCTGTTTTTTTTTGGATGCTTCGGTGTAATTATTTTCGTTTGTAGAACTCCGCTTAACCTGAAGGTCTTCCTTTTCAATCTGTTTACTTATTTCATCAAAATTTGTTTGCTTTTTATCAAACTCAAGGCGCACCATTCCAGAGACCGAAACGGAAGCCTCCAAAACCCCATTGATTGCCAAAAGACTTTTCTCTATGGAACGTGCCTGTCTTGTATGTCTGATTCCTTTAACCTCTATGAGCAAATGCCCGTATTTTTCGGTAATCTCGGCACCCGTCTGTTCTGCGAGAGATTGAATGCGGTCTATAGAAATGATATCGGGGTCATAATGAAAACAGAGCTGTGGTGTGTCATCTTCCTTTGTATCGGCAACGTGTACTTTTTCGATGCCCTCTTTAGCCTGTAATTCTTTTATAAGCCGCTCAACACAAGTATCTTTTTCGTTTGGAACTTGCGGAAGGATTACCGGGATTTTTAGTTGTATTTTTTTCATTTTTTACTATTTTTTTTTATCCATTCTTTGGCATCGTCTTTTTCTTCTGGCTTATAAAATTTTATATGAGCTTCTGAAAAAGGAAGCAATGCCTCGGTAAATTGCTCCTGCCATTTAACGCTACCCACTAAAGCAACACGCTTTAAATGCGTTTCATTCGGAAGATTTAATTCAATGCCCTTCCAATATGCGTTTGCCGTCCAGCCTTCAAAATTATGCATTTCGATGTACCAAGAAACTTCCTGATATGCAGTTATATGTTCTGTTAAGACCGGTATCAAGTTTTCATAATCCTTGGCATCCAGCTTATTCTCTGCCACCATATATACAGTAGCCTCTTTTTTATAGATTGTTATCATTGCTCACTATTTATAAATGATAATTGAATTTAAAAACCAAACGTTTAATCCAGATTGTCGCTGCATTTTTCGCAAATGCCCTTTACCACCAAGTTAATGTCCTCGGTAATGTAGCCATCGGGCAAGCTGATATGCGGGATTTTATGCTCTGTTAAACAGACCGTTTCATTACAATTGTTGCAATGAAAGTGTAAATGAAGGTCGTTGCCGACCTCGCACTCACAATTTTCTTCGCAAAGGGCGTATTTTATAACACCTGTCCCATCCTCAATTTGATGCACAATACCTTTTTCTTCAAACGCTTTCATAGTCCTAAATAGGGTGCTTCTTTCACTGACCTTAAAATCCTTTTCCAAATCGCCAAGACTGATGGCCACCTCTAATTCTGCCAAACGTTTGTAGGTCATTAGGCGCATAGCCGTAGGTCGTATTCCTTTACTTTCCAGAAGTTGGACTATTTTTTCCATTTGCACTAAAATGTTTTATAGGTCGTACCGTTTTAAGGAATCTCCAGTTTTAATCTGAAAGGCATCTTCAATATTTGCTATATAAATAATACCATCTCCAGGCCCGTCGGTTTTGGCGTTGGCTATAATTGTTTCAATGGCCGCTTGGGCTTCCTCATTTTGACAGACCAGTTCCAACTTAACCACTGGACTATCTGTCACGTGAAAATCCAGCGACGGTCTTGCGCCTTTTGACTTGAATGCACCAGTGCCTTCAGCTTGTGAAAGGGTCATACTTTTGAACCCATTATCTGATAGTGCTTCAATGACTCTTTGGATTCGGTTCGGTTTTATAAATGCTTTTATTTCCTTCATATTATGGGTTTTTAAAATGTTAATCGATTTTGAACCGAGCCTGTTTTCTAATTTTTAACTAACCAATTAAGATGACAAACAAACTCGGAATCAAAATCCTTGATTTTTAGAGAATTAATGGTCGTGTTCCAGTTCGCCCTTAACCATTTCTGATGATAGGTTATAAGCTCCTTTGATGACCACTTTGGCATCCTTTGAAACTTCGGCAGGTAGATTAACTTCCACAAAGCCCAAATCAGTAATACCAACCGTTACGGGTATCATTTTAAATTTCATTTTGTTCGCTTCCATTGCTTCATCTTCATCCAAAATAAAAATAAAGGATTGCTCGCCTTCTTTTATAATGGCAGCTTCCGGTACGGCAAAACCTCTTTTCTCGCCTTGCACTATTCGCCCTTCAACGTACATACCCGGCAATAGGTTTTTATCCTTGTTTTCAATATCTGCCAAAACTTCCAATGCTTTTGGGTCAGTATTGAAGGTTTTGCCAACAGACCTAACGGTTGCCTTAAGCAGTTCGTCTGGACGGGAAGCTGTTGAAAAATATATCTGTTGCCCTTTCTTGATTTGCTTTATGTCCTTCTCATATACTTTGAAGTTGACATAAATCTTTGAATTATCGCTTATTGAGAACATTTTGGATTGTTGCGCCACGTAATCGCCAAGGCTAATCATTACTTCATCCACATAGCCACTTATGGGTGTGGTAATGGGAACAGCGGAATATATTTGGCCTTCAGCTACTTTGTCAGGATTGATGCCCAACAGTCTCAATTGGGACCGCAAACCATTGACGCTGGATGTTGTGGAACGAAATTTTGACTGCGCCATCTGAAATTCCTTTCCAGAAGAAACACCTTTATCATAAAGGGTCTGCTTGCGCTCAAAATCCTGTTTCAAAAAGACCAGTTCATCATTTTTTTCCTGATATTCCTGTTGCATTGCAATGATATCTGGGTGTTCTATATATGCCAACACCTGTCCTTTGCTTACGTTATCTCCAGGTATTACTTTTATGGAACTCACATTTCCACCAACAAACGGACTGATGTTCGCCTTATCCTGTGGGAAAAGTTCCAGCATACCTGTTACCTTAATGTTGTTCCCTAAATTTCGTTCCTCCAGAGGTTTCATTTCCAAACCGATGGTTTCAGCCTGTTGCTTTGTAAGTTCTACAACGCCTTCTTCCTCACTATGGCCTCCTTCTTCTTCGCCGTGTGCATCTTCGCCAGCAGCTTCGGTTTTTGATACGCCTTCAGCTTCGTTATGCCCAAGTTCAGATTTTTGGCCATCGTTACAACTCATAAACATAAGTGTAAATAATACGGTACTTACTAATAGTATATTCTTCATTTTTCTTCTTTTTATATTATAGATTACCCAACTGATATTGTACCTCAATAGATTGTTGGTTGTATTGATTGATG
Organism: Aequorivita nionensis; assembly: GCF_046352995.1. Lineage (GTDB taxonomy): Bacteria > Bacteroidota > Bacteroidia > Flavobacteriales > Flavobacteriaceae > Aequorivita > Aequorivita nionensis. The sequence goes on from NZ_CP130281.1 coordinate 3,188,529, forward strand.
TATTCCAAATGTGTTTGCTTTATCCTGATGGCACTGTTAAGGATGGTTATATAGTTGACGTAATCTATTTCGCCTTCCTTGGATGCCAATTCTGCGGTGGTTATTTGTTCTTCCGCCAAAAGCAATGCGCCTTCTTCATAATACTGCAATATTTTCCGTGTTTTTTGAAGGGATTTGAACAATTGCGACACCCTACTTTCGGTGGTTGCCTTTTGTTCCAAATATTGATTCTCTGCAACCATTGCATCTGCCTTGGCTGCCTTTACCCTTGATTTCTGCGGAAAGAACCACAACGGAATACTGATTCCTGCTTGATATGTATTGAATCCGGAAACATCATCCACAACTTGCCGTCCGAACGATAAATTAAATTTCGGTAGGAATTGGGATTTTTCAACGCCCACATTTGCTTTACTTACTTCGGCGTTCTGCAACGCATATTGCAACATTGGGTTGTTTGCCACCGAGGTTGAATCCAACGTTGCCATAAAATCCAATGGTTCGTAAAAACCATCAACTGTTTCGATGGTTTCATCCGTTCCCAAATATTGTTTTAAGGCACGTTTGGCAATTTCAATATCGTCATAGGCTTGTTGCCTTAACACTTGAATCTGTTGAAATTCGGAAGAGGCTGAAATAAATTCCAGCTTACCTGTTTCTCCAGTGTCATAACGAAGTTGGGCAGCGGTCTTAAAATTGGCGTAAATACTGTCCAATTGGTTTGCAAAACGCAACTGTGCCTTGTAATAATTAATTTGGTCATAGGCTTGCATCACATTGCGCACCAATTGTTGTTCACTGGCCACATAAAACTTTTCTCCCAAGGCAATGCGCTCTTTGTAAAACTTGGATTTTGAAAATCCAGAAAGCAAGTCAATATTGCCCTGTTGCACACCAACAGTTGTCTGTACTCCAGGAAGATTATTACCATATTCTTCTTTGCCCGTGAAAACTTGTGTGTTACCAAGGTCAAAACTTGTTCCCTTTAGTGCCTTCTCCCGTTCAATAAATGCCTGACTTTCCTTAAGCGATGGATAATTCTGCTTTGCCATCGCAATAGCCTCATCTACGGTCAAGGTTTTCGGAATTGTGCCATCTTGATTGGTGTCTTGGGCCACCGCAGTTCCGGAAGCCATCAAACCACCCACCATCAACAATACGGTTACAATGTTCGTGGATTTGTTGATATAGCTTACATCGCTATCAGTATTGTTTCGTTCCTTTCTTGATTCCAACCAATAATACAATACCGGAAGGACTACAAGGGTTAAAAACGTGGCCGTAAGCAATCCACCAATAACTACTGTTGCCAATGGTCGCTGTACCTCGGCACCTCCCGAGGTAGAAATTGCCATTGGTATAAAACCCATAATGGCCGCCGTTGCGGTTAGCAAAATTGGTCGTAACCGTTCGTGTGTTGCTTCGTATATTCGTTTCTTTAAGTCTGTCATTCCACTTTCTTTTAATTCGTTGAATTTGTTTATCAGTACCAAACCGTTCAATACAGCTACCCCAAAGAGTACGATAAATCCGACTCCCGCTGAAATACTGAAAGGCATTCCCCGTATCCAAAGGGCAAACACGCCACCAATGGCTGCTAAAGGCACTGCCATATAAATCATTACTGACTGCGAGAACGAACTCAAGGCAAAGTAGAGCAATATGAATATCAGAAAAAGTGCAATAGGTACTACAATCATCAATCGGTCTGACGCACGTTGCAGGTTTTCAAACGAACCTCCGTAGGTCACAAAATAACCTGGTGGCAGTTTCACTTCCGTTTCCAGTTTTTGCTGAATTTCCTCGACCATCGATTTTACATCGCGCCCACGAACATTGACTCCTACCGAAATACGACGCGAGGTATTGTCCCTTGAAATCTGCATTGGACCAGGTTTGTAACTGATGTCCGCTACTTCCTTTAACGGTACTTGGGCACCATTTGGTAAATCGATATATAGATTTTTAAGGCTGTTGATGTCCTGTCTAAAGTCTTTCGCCAAACGAATGACAACATCAAAGCGTTTTTCGCCTTCAAAAATCACCCCTGCCGCTTCTCCTGAAAAGGCGGCACTTACATAATCATTCAGCTTATCAACGGTTACTCCGTACTGTGCCATTTTTGCACGATTGTATTCTACCGTCATCTGTGGCAAACCACTCGTGGCTTCCACATTGAGGTCGGCCGCTCCGGGAACGCTTCTGATAACCGCTGCGATTTCCTGAACCTTATCTGCCAACACGCCCAAATCTTCTCCGTACAATTTAATGGCCACGTCCTCCCGAACACCCGTAAGCAATTCGTTAAAACGAAGTTCCACAGGTTGCGTAAACACGAAATTCACACCGGGAACAACTGAAATTTTTTTCTGTATTTTTTCTATGAGTTCCTCCTTACTATCTGCGGAAGTCCATTTGCTCTTATCCTTTTCAAGAATGATATAGCTATCGGCAATGTCCATTGGCATTGGGTCTGTTGGTATTTCGGCCACACCAATCCTTGAAACCACTGTTTTTACTTCAGGAAATTCATTGATTAAATTTTGAAGTTTTTTTGAAGCTTCAATTGATTCCGTAAGACTACTCCCTGGTTTTATCAAGGCCTGAAATGCAATATCGCCCTCATCAAATTTAGGTATGAATTCGCCGCCCATATTGCTGAAAATAAATCCTGCAATCAATAGCAGCCCAACCGCACCAATAATGACACCAGCCCTAAAGCGAAGTGCGAAATTGAGCAATGGGACATACGCCCTATTCAACCCTGACATTATTTTATCGCTGAACCTGTCAATCCTGTTTTCAAATTTGGCGAACCAACTATTCTGATTTTTGGCAGGCTTTAGGAACATTGACGAAATCATTGGCACGTAGGTAAGACAAAGGATAATGGCTCCCAAAACCGCAAATCCGAAAGTAAATGCCATTGGACGGAACATTTTTCCTTCTACACCAGTTAAAAAGAGAATCGGTGTAAATACGATAAGGATAATAAGCTGACCGAAAAAAGCCGAATTCATCATCGTGCTTGCCGATTCATAGGCTATTTCATCCATTTCTGGCTGGCCAATGGCCGTTGTGGTTTTCTTCATCCGTTGATGGATGTGGAACACCATACCTTCCACAATGATGACCGCACCATCCACGATGATACCAAAATCGATTGCTCCCAAGGACATTAAATTTGCCCACACCCCAAATTGTTTCATCAAGATAAATGCAAACAGTAATGATAAAGGGATTACCGAAGCTGTAATTAATCCACCACGGAAACTTCCCAAAAGCAAGACCAAAACGAAAATCACAATCAAGGAACCTTCAATAAGGTTTTTTTCAACGGTGCTTGTGGTCCTTCCGATAAGTTCACTTCTACTTAAAAACGTATCTATGTAAACGCCTTCCGGCAGGGATTTTTGTATTTCTGCAATGCGCTTCTCCACATTTTCGACCACGTTACCAGGGCTTTCTCCTTTCAGCATTAAAATTTGTCCACCTACAGTTTCGTGGCCATCTTGGGTAAACGCACCATATCGCACCTGATTCCCATAGCCCACTTTTTCAGCGACATCCCGCACTAAAACAGGGCTTCCGTTTTGTGTGGTTACAACGGTGTTTTCCAAATCTTCAATGCTACGCGCCAAACCTTCTCCGCGAATGAAATTTGCTTGGTGGTTTTTCTCGATATAAGCACCACCTGTATTGGCATTGTTCACTTTCAGGGCTTCAAAAACCTGATTCATTGTAATGCCAAAACTTTTTAATTTATCAGGATTTATGGCCACTTCATATTGTTTCACATACCCTCCAAAAGCATTGACCTCGACGACTCCGGGGACTAATGCCATTTGTCGTTTTACAATCCAATCCTGTATGGTACGAAGCTCCATAGCATCGTATTTATCTTCGTAGCCTTCTTTTACTTTTAGGGTGTATTGGTAGATTTCGCCCAGACCCGTAGTTATTGGTGCCATAAATGGTGTGCCGAAGCCTTCGGGGATTTCTCCAGCAACTTCGGTTAATTTCTCCTGCACCAATTGCCGGGGAAGATAAGTACCTGCCTCGTCCTTAAAAACAATGGTAACCACAGAAAGACCAAAACGGGAAACGGAACGCAGCTCGATAACGTCAGGAAGGTTTGCCATTGCCAATTCTACCGGATAGGTAACAAATTGCTCAATGTCTTCAGTACCTAAATTTGGGGCAACTGTAATAACCTGTACTTGGTTGTTGGTAATATCGGGTACAGAACCCAGATTTATAGTGGCCATAGACCAAATGCCCGTACCTACAAGTGCCACTATAAAGAGCCCAATAATAAACTTGTTATTAATGGAAAATGAAATGATTTTGTTAATCATAGAAAAAGTATTAATTCAGTTTAAACATCGCAATGCAAAGAGATGCAATGCGTTTATGATGCGATACTTACTTTTAAAAGCATCACGGTAGGATATAGCTATCCTAAAAAAACTGAATTATACTTTAGGGGGTTGGAAAAGCGATTCCAGATATCTGGAAGTGAAGTTTACTTTATGTAAGTTAAACTGTTTTTTCTCTTCAAACTTTAGTCGATTGGTTAAAGCCGAATTGTTGTTCGCAATAATTAATACTAAAGGGTGACAACATTGATGATGGGAATGGACTGGTGTATTCTCCTTATCTGGGTTATTATGATGCCCTTCATTTTTTGCATCATTGTCAATGTAATCTTCAACTACATATTCAAGGAAAGAGTCTCCATAAACTTTATGGTCTTGATAATGGGTAATAATGCTTGAAATTTCTTTAATTGGTCCACAAAAGTCCATATCAATGCTAATTCCCTGAAAAAAGAATAAAATTGACATTGATATGGAAAAGAATATTTTCATAAATTTTGACAAAGATACAAATTAATCGATGCACAGGTTGTGCAAAGATTATTCAGATGTTAGCAACAATATTTATTTTCTTGAATTGGTGGACAAGGAACTGTTCCATAAGAACAAAACACACAACAATCTCCATCATAAGGCTTCAAGACTGTTTTACAATTCTCACACTCGTAAAAGAATTGACAAGCGTTTGTTGGCATCTCTTCTACTTTTTTGTGTCCGCAGTTTGGACAGGTAATCTCTGATTTTAATTGAATTTTCATCAAATCTCATCTAATGACTTACGGTTTTTATTAGTACTTTTTTTAAGTTCCGAAGGGGTCATTCCTGTTAGCTTTTTAAACTGATTGCTTAAATAAGCGACGCTACTGTAATTCATTCTGAAGGCTATTTCACTCAAGGTTAATTCATCATAAACTATTAGTTCCTTGACACGTTCAATTTTTTGGTTGATGATAAATTGCTCAAAAGTGATACTTTCTACGGACGAGAAGAGTGCACTTAAATATTTATAATCAAGATGTATGTTGTCGCTTACATAATCTGCCCATTTAATGTTCAGTTCGCTGGATGAGTGATGAATTTTATCTACAACCAATGTTTTCATTTGTTCAATAAGTTGGCTTTTACGGTCGTCAATCAAACTAAATCCTGAATTTTGAAGCACTTTGGAAAGACCACTTTTGGTCTTGGCATTTAATGAAGAGACTAATTTAACCTCTCCCAATTTGATAGAAACATACGGTATTTCAAGTTGTTCCAAAATATTGGATACTGCCGAGATGCATCTTGGGCAAACCATATTTTTAATATGGATAGTCTCATTCATATAATACTTGTTTCAAAATAATGTTAATCCAGATTTGTATAGAGAATAATAAACAGCAGCTATTGCTGCAACAACAAAAATCAATACTATTACAACGAAAGCTATAATTTTATCTTTTTTTGAAATATCACTTTTAGGTTGATGTTCCTTCCTTTCATTTTTTCTTCTATTTCTTCCGCTTTCACTCATTATCGTTCGCCGTGATAAAACCAAGATTGCTCTATGGTCTTATTCAGATTACTTGATTAATCCGTATTTCATTTTATTGTAATGTTGCTTTTACCTCTCCACAGGTTTTCATAGCCTCTCCATAATATGGGTTTCGCACCTCTTTTTCTAAACTTATCCAATAAGCACCCTTATCGTTATCTGCCATTGGACAAAACTGGATATATACATTTTCGTTAACCCCAAAAAGTTGCACACTACTTATCATATGCGCAGATAGATGCTTAAAATGTCCTCTTTGTGTTGCGATATCTGAACTGTTCTCAATAGCATTAGCAGAGGTCTTTAGTTCTTTCTGAATGGTCATCCAATGGTTATGTGCTTTTTCATCAGATAATAATTTCATATCTACTTTTTTCAAGGATTGGTTTATTTGGTTTCCTGCTTCTTGTGCATTTTTGGCATCATCATTTACCAATGCATCTTTTAAAAGGATATAATCATCAAAAACCTGTTTTAACTGATTTTGAAATTTGTTTGATACTTCAATTCTTTCGTTCATTTCTGTATGATTGGTTTTATTCATTTTATCTCCAGTATTATTTTTATCTCCCTCCATTCCCAAATGTCCTTCGTGGCCTGTCATTGTTTTGCCGCCTGTTGCATTCATCATACTTTTTTTACCTTGTAGTTGTGCAGCAGCATCAACTGTAAATGTTCCGTTTGTAACTACCTCTTCGCCGTTGGAAAGGCCTTCTGTAATAGTATAAACATCGCCGTTTTTATTTCCCAAGGTTACTGCTCGCATTTCAAAAACGGGTTCGTTGGGATTGGTTTTTACATACACTAATGAGCGTTCGCCTGTCCACATTACCGCAGTAGCCGGAACGGTTATTTGTGTTTCCATGTTATCACTACCTTTTGTCATTGCCACTTTTGCAGTTACAAACATTCCTGGCTTTAAAATATCTTCTTTATTGTTCAATGTGGTCCGAACCGAAACTGTTCTGGATTTCGTATTTAAAACTGGGTCAATAAACGAAACAGTTGCCTCAAATTCCTTGTTGGGATAAGCGTTGGTAGTAACAGTTATTTTCTGTCCTTCCTTTAATTGTGAAATTTGACGTTCGTAGGCATCAAACATCGCCCAAACGGTTCCCAAATCGCTTACTTTTACAATGGGCTGGCCTTGCTTTACATAGTCGCCTTCTTCTGCTATTTTTTGGGAAACTGTACCCGAAACCGTGGCATATATTGGAAAATTTTCCCGCACTTTGCCAGAGCTTTCAATTTGATTGATTTGGGTTTCAGAAAGTTTCCATAGTTTCAATTTGTTGCGGACAGCTTTATACAATGCAGGTTGTGATTCCTTCATACTTGCTGCTGTCAACAATTCCTGCTGTGCGGCAACAAGTGTTGGTGCATAAATAGTTGCCAATAATTGCCCTCTTCGCACTTCCTCGCCTGTGAAATTGACGTTAAGTTTTTCAATACGGCCTTCAAAATAACTTGCTTGAACTGCATTGGCCTCTTCGTTCGCCATAATCTTTCCTGAAAGTTGTATTGTATTTTCATCTGTTCCTGAAACATTTCCAACAATGGTGGTTTGGATATTCGCCAATGCCATTGCATTGTCGCTCATTTTTATTTCGTTCATTGCGAGTCCTTCTGCGCCAGTTTCGGCGGGAATTAAATCCATTCCGCAAATTGGGCAGTCGCCTGGTTCGGGTTGCATAATCTGTGGGTGCATTGAACAGGTCCACATTTGTTTTTCCATTGTGGAATTCTCGGTCATATCAGAAACGTTTTTGGTGTTTGCTGAACCTTCTGCTGAACGGCCAAAAAAGACGTAGCCCAAGACCAAGCCTATGGCCAAAATTGCGATGTAAATGATGTATTTTTTCATAATAGTTATAATTAAGTAGGTCTCGACTACGCTCGACCAGACAATTTATCTGTACGAACCTAATAGGTTTTATCCCGAAGTTTCGGGACTATTAGGTTGGATATTCAACATTATTTTGCTGCTTGCAAACGCTTTATCATATCTTTCATTTCCCCTATTTCTTTACGCTGTGACTCGATAATATCATCTGCCAACTTTCTGACTTCTGGGTCTTTGATATCTGCTCTTTCACTTGTTAAAATTGCGATGGAATGATGGGGAATCATTGCTTTCATCCAGAGTATGTCGCCAATGATTGGGCTTTGAGCTCTAACCAAGCCAAGTGCGCCGACAAACAAGATTAAACTTCCCAATAAAATAGCGATGTTCTTTTTCTTGTTTTGATACATTTTACGCGTAAAAAACCACATTATGATTGTCATTGCCGCAATACCCAAGCAACTCATATAGAACCGTGTTAGGCTAAAATAAACGTGGTCAATTGAATAAGTGTTAAGGTACATTGTAATGTACATTGCAATAAATGAGGCGGCAAGCATCAAAATGAATTTTGTGTAATTGCCTTTGCTTTCGTGTTGATTTGAATGTTCCATTGTTTTCGGGTTTTTAGTTATTATTTACTTATTTTCTTCTTCTTTATTTTTCTGATTGTTGGCGATGATATGTACCATAGCAGGAATCCGCTTAACACAGTAATCAATCCCAGAAGCGAAAATGCCCTTAATATAATAGTATTAAAGTTGTCGCGCGTGTCATAGTCCATTGTGTGGGTCATCCATAAAAAATCGAACCAACGCCACGCTCGATGCCTTACCGTCTGGAATTTTCCGTCGGTTACCGATATATAAGCCTTCAATGCCTCATCTGTATCATACGAAATAACGTAAGCTGGCAATAGTTTTTCCCGATATTCGTGATAGTCGTCCACTTCGGTTATTTTTTTGATGTTTGCCACTTTTAAACCTTCTTTCATATAATTTTTGGCTACCGACAAGGCTTCTTCTTCCGAAATATCTTGTTTTGCTTCCCCAGTTTTTGCACTATACAATTGTTTATTGTTAACCCAATAATAAGGCTCGTTGTTGATGTCCCTAATTTCGATACTTCTTATGCCTTCGGCATTATGCATTTCTGAAGGACTTATTAGATTGTTGAATGTTTTTGGCACATAATCCAGGTTGCGAAATTCGTCGCCGTGGATGTCGTCTATATTCGTCCAACTGAAGTACATTCCGCTGATGGTCCAAAACAAGAATTGAATCCCCAAAAAGAGCCCCAAATATCTGTGGGTCTTTCGTATTTTGATTGCTGTTTTTCTGTTGACTATAGTCATAAATTAGTTTTGTTTAATTAAAATCATTTAGTTCACAAAAAATTTAACTATCAATCCTCCAGCAAGCCAAACGTAGCTTACCAATGCAGCATATTTAAGTATATTTTCCAAAAGTTGACTTTTGGGTGCCATTTCCTTCATTTGTTTTACATCTTTCCTTTTGAAAAATCCGAGATATATTAAAAAACCTGAAAGTGCCAAAAAGGCTATGTTTAAATAGAAGGTATAATCTAATTTAAAGTATTCGCTATTTTGAATTTTTACTTGTGATGGGTCTGGAAGAAGGCTCAAAAAATCGAATGAATAATGCAGAATAAGTGATGCGCCAATCAATGCCATAAACAGTAAAAACAGGATGAAGAGCGACATTTTCCAACCATAATATTTGGCATTGATACGCAATATTGGAAAAACGACCAAGTCACTAAATATGAATGCCATAACACCTGCAAAACTTACACCTTTACCAAACAGCAACGCTGCTAATGGAATATTTCCCATAGAACCAATAAACGTCAAAAATGCTGCAATAGGCCCAACTATTATATGTTCTAAAATTTCAAAAAATGTAAAATCGGTGTTGCCATTCCCACTATTGATGAATAAGGTTTGAAAGAACGAATCGGGGACGAAAGCCGCTACGATTCCTGCAATAGTAAAGCCAACGGTTACGTCCTTCCATACCATTTTCCATTCCATTCCGTATTGTTTGGAAACTTTTGCCCAACCTTTTTCAGATTGAATTTTCTTTTTCCACGATTTGGATTCGTCCATATCATCGTCGTCCTTATCCTTTAAATTTTTTCTGGCGTTTTCGATTAGTTTTTTAGGATTTATCAAGCGTATCAATAGCCACGAAATGAGAATCAATAAAATTCCGCCGACATATTCGCCTACTATGAATTGCCAACCAAGAAAGATGGATATGATGATACCCAGCTCAATAACCAAATTAGTGGAAGCCAATAAAAAGGCAATCGATGACACGAAACTTGCCCCTTTTTTAAAAAGGGATTTAGTTGATGCCAAAGCCGAAAAGCTGCACGAACTGCTGATAAACCCAAAAAATGTTCCGAGCAAAACACCTTTACCTTCGTTTTCGCCCATTGTTTCCTGCATTTTCTTTTCAGTGATAAAAACCTGAATCATACTGCTGATGATATAACCGAGTGCAAATGCCCAAAGTGCCATCCAGAAAAATCCGGTGGTGGTAAATGCCGCTTCTGCCCATTGTTTTAGAAAGTTGTCCATTATTGATATATATTGATTGCCTGAAAACGGAAGGGAACATAGAAACTACCCAGTAAACTATGTGTCCCCTCCAAGGTCAGGGCTTTATTACCAAACGTTTTAAATTCTGGTATTAATAAATAAGTATAAAGTTACCTGACAAAGGAAGAGAGATGTTATTATATTAAGGATTTAATCTCTCCTCCCTCTTCTGCAGGCTACTATTAACCAAATCAACTTCTCTTTTTCAAAATTCATTGGGCCTGACACGGGAAGGAACAAACACTAACCATCAACATTGTTTTCCTTCCCAAGACAGGACTAAACAACTATCCAATGTCCTTATCATCTTTTACCTTCTGTTAACTAAAAACCAGAATTTTATAAAGATTTTTAAACAAGGAATATCTATTGAATAGTTTTTTGAACTTTTCCGCACTTAAGCATTTTACTTCCGTAATATGGGTTTCTAACTTCGTTACTTGAGCTTAACCAAGCACTCCCTTTATCATACATTGGACAAAACTGTTCGTACAGCGTGTTTTTTGTCCCCGTAATAGCAACCATATCTGTAATATCCTTGCTCAATGTTTTAAAATGCTCACGTTGGTGGTCTATGGCACTTTCAGAAATGTGCTCTGCGTGCTCGGTGGCATCTTCTATGATATCGGCAAGTTCTTTTTGTTCTTCTTTGGTATAACTTTTCGTGTCAAAAGCTTTAAGTGAAGCCATTAGTTTAGTTCCAGCCTGTGCTGCCTTTTTTGTATCATCGCCTACCAAAGCATCTTTCAGCATAAAATAATCGGCAAGAACTGCTTCTGCATTTGGATTCATTTTATCCATTTTCATCGAACTGTGGTCCATTTTCATATCACCGTGCTCGTGGTTCATTTTTTCTTTTTCCTGTGCATTGGTAAAAGCAACTACTAACAATAGCATTGCTGCTATACTCATTTTTAAATTTTTCATCTTTTTATTTTAAATTAATTATAAACTATCTTTTAATTGTGTGATAAAACTGATTAATTCTTCTGCCTCCGCTTCTGAAACCTTTGCATCTTTATGTATCAAAGTGTAAGAGTCCAAAGGCATTTCGCCACTTTCAATCTGCTTGATAATAGACCTTAACTTACTTGCTTTTCTTCGGCTTGACAATGAATCCCATTCGTTGAAATTCAATTCGGCCTTCCCTTCTTTGATATGGTCTTCTAAAAACCAGGCAACAGGTTGAATTTTATTATACCAAGGATATTGTGTGTTATTACTGTGGCAATCATAGCAGGATACCTCTAACTTCTTTTGAATATTTTCTGGAACATTATTGACCAGCATAAAATCGGTCGAAGGGACAGTATTACTTTGGTTACGAGCTGTTGGAACAAACTGAATTCCCACGAACGCTACCAGTAATATCATTGCTATGATTTTCACAATCTTCATTTAGTTGATTTCCTTTTGAACTTTTCCACAATTCAACATCCTACTTCCATAATAAGGATTCATTACATCTTTACTGGTGCTTAACCAAGCACTACCGCCGTCGTACATCGGGCAAAACTGTTGGTATAAGGTCTTTTCTGTTCCTGTAATAGCAACCATATCAGTTACATCCTTGCTCAATATTTTAAAATGCTCTCGCTGATGGTCAATGTCACTTTCAGAAATATGTTCTGCGTGCTCTACAGCATCTTCAATAATATCTTTCAAATTAGCTTTTTGAGTATCTGAAAAGTTCGAAGAAACATCAAGATTACCTAAACTCGTTGCCAGAGTTGCACCAAGTTCTTTGGCTCTAGCATTATCATCTGCTACCAAAGCATCTTTAAGATTGAAGTAGTCATTTAATATAGCTTGCGAATTGCCATTTCCACTCATTGCCATTTCTTTTTTATCGTCGTCGTGATGACCATCACTGTTATCGTGATTCATTTCTGAATGGTTTTCATCAGTGCTATTTTGTTCTTTGTTGTTGTCTTTACAAGACATTGCTGTTAAGGTTATAAATGCTATCGCAACTATACCTAAAGTTGATTTTAATTTGCTCATTTTGTTTTAATTTAAGTTTGTGTTTACTAATTATTATTACTGATTTTTGATAAGTGTATTATAACTTTTCAATAACGTTTTCCAGCATTGCAGTTATTTCACTGGCAATCTCATTCAATCTTTCATTTTTCACAGCCTGCATTGATGCCATTGGGTTTACGGCCGCAACTTCAATGATACCTGCTTCGATTTCCTGTACTATGACATTGCAGGGCAACATCGTTCCAATTTTATCTTCTGCCTGTAAAGCTTTGTGAGCATAGGGCGGATTGCAGGCCCCGAGTATCTTATACTTTTTAAAGTCTATATCCAGTTTTTTCTTTAGTGTTTCGGTTACATCAATTTCTGTAAGGATTCCAAAACCTTCTTCTTTCAACCCTTTCGTAACTTTATCAATAACCTCTTCAAAAGTTCCATTTACTGTTTTATTGAAATAATAGTTCATATTTTTTAATTTTAAGAATTAATGATTCGTTTCTGTTCTTCAAATTCCTCTTTAGTGATTTCACCATTGGCGAAGCGACGATTCAAAATTTCAAGAGGAGTTTCTCGCTTTCCCATTTTACTTCCATTTTTTCCTAAATACAAGAAAATCCCCAAGACAATCACTCCCAATACAATAATCCACGCGTACATCATAACTTTAGTTTTTATTTATTAAAATCTTGCCGATAAACCTCCTCCAGCACCAAAACGGTTATCGTAGCTTGCCATCAATGAAAAGTTTCTTGACAGGAAATATTCGATTCCTGCATTCCAAACAACTTCGCTTGCGAAATTATCTCCGTTAGAAAGGTCATTTACCCATCCAAAATCCGCCTGGTATTCATAACTACCAAAAATGGCGGTTCTTGGCAAAATGAGTATTTCACGGCTTAAGCTTATTTGCGGCCGTAATTTGCTATCCATTCGCACATCGAGATTAAAGAGATAGGGTGTTAAAAATCGAATTCCGGCAATTGCTGTGGTAGAAAGTTCATCCAAACTGTCTTCCATTTCATTCTCGATATTCACACCGCCAAACACTCTTAAATAATCGTGTAGATAGCGTTCATAGGTCACTTCGGCCTCCAAATTTTTGTTCCATCCATATTCTGCCATCACATTGAATTGGTTACGAATGTTGGATGTTGTAAAATTGAATTCGGTCATATGCGATGCTGCATCTACCATCGCCCACGTATAATATTTATCGGCTTCGGTAATCAAACCACTTATGGGATATCCATTCAATCGGTCGTCCCGTGGTGTGTCATAACTAATAACTCTTGCCATCCCACTCACCATATGATATAGAATGTGGCAATGAAAAAACCAATCGCCATACTCGTTGCCGTAGAACTCTATAATTACTTCACCCATTGGGGGTACATTGACGGTATGCTTTAAGGGTGAATATTCTCCGTTCTCATTAATGACCCTAAAAAAGTGCCCGTGAAGGTGCATTGGGTGGTGCATCATCGTGAGGTTGTTAAGGGTAATTCGGGTAACTTCTTTATGGTTTATTTTAATCTGGTCGGTCTCCGAAAGCGGCACACCGTTCATACTCCAGATATAGCGGTTCATATTTCCGGTAAGGTTCAAAAGGATTTCCTTAACCGGAACATCCTTGGAATAGGTAGTTTTTTCTGGTGATTTGAGGTAATCATAATTGTACTCTGAAAACATTTGCATTCCATCCATATCAACCATTTCATTTTCATTCATATCCATTTTGGTATGGTCCATTTTCTTCTTCCCTGTGGAATCTTTGGACATATTCATATCCATTTTTTCATCTTTCATTTCCATCTTTGAGTGGTCCATTTTGGAATGGTCCATTGACATTCCGTCCATTTGCATCCCATATTCCTCTTTCATCTCATAGCGTTCATCTTTCTTTGGCTGGAATTTTAAGGCGTGTGCTCCCATTTTCATATCCATTTTTGCCATTTGCTGCATCATCTTGATTTTATCGGGCCTTGGAACTACTTCCGCAGGTATCACTTTACCATTTCCAATAAAGGCAGTTGCCGTGCCCGACCCATCCTGTGCCATTGCACGGAACTCAATTTTGCCGTTTTCGGGGATGGTGACTATAAAATCATAAGTTTCGGCAATGGCAATGAAGGTTTTATTTTTTTGGATAGGTGTTACATCCAGTCCATCCGCAGCAACCAATGTGGGCATTTCGCCACCAAAAGTCATCCAAAATTGGGTAGAGGCTGAACCGTTGATGATGCGCAACCTCACTTTTTCGCCTGCCTTAAAATTGGGATATTCGGGATTTTGTTGACCGTTTACTAAAAAAGCGGGATAATAGATGTCGGCTATATCTGCTCCTTCCATCCGTTGTCGCCAAAAATCGAGCTGTGCACCAAATGCACCACGGCCTATTACTTGGTTTAATGGTGTTGACGTTCCTTTTTTCATTCCGTACCATTCGTTACCACGTTTTAGATTACGTAGTACATTCATCGGTTTTTCGTTTGTCCAATCGGAAAGCATCAATACCAAATCTGTATCATAATCCAAGGTTTTTTCTTTTGGATTTATAACAATTGAGCCAAAAACACCGCTTTGTTCCTGCAACATCGTGTGCGAATGATACCAATAGGTGCCGGCCTGTGTTATGGGAAATTCATATTTGAAAGTTTCACCGGGGCGAATGGGCGGTGTGGTCAAATAGGGAACTCCATCGAAAAAATTGGGGATGATTATTCCGTGCCAATGGACGGAAGTTTCTTCCTCCATCTCGTTTTTCACATAAATGACGGCATATTCGCCTTCGGTAAATTCCAAAATTGGACCTGGAATACCTCCGTTTACGGTCATTCCTTTTACATCTTTTCCTGCTTTGTTTACCATTTCTTCCTTGATGGTCAAAGTATATTCGCGAACAGGACGATTTTCGGTATTTCCTTCTTTGGATGGTTCAAAAATGTTTTGGCTAAAAACAGTTTGACATCCCATTAACATTAGAAGTAATATGTATTTTAATTGTTTCATTTTTAAATATTTTTTATAATTAATCTAAATTTCTCAAACCCCTTATCTCTTTAAAACAAAGTTTTAATTGGTTAAGTAATTTATGATGGTTGATTGAACATAATAAGTCTTGACCGATTCTATTTGGTTAATCTGAAATTTCAGTTGCAACTCTTGAATGTCCAAAACATCATTAAAATCTATAGTTCCCGTTTCATAATTTTTTATCAGGATTTCTTCGGCATCTTCGGCTTGTTTTAGGTTTTTGGATTGTGTATCGTAACTTATTCTTGCGGAATTTCTATCATAAATTGCTTTTGAAAGCATTGTCTGCAAAGCATTTAACCGTTCTTCTTTTTGTGATGTGATTTCTTGCTGTTTCAACTGGTTCTGTTTGGTCTGGCTCTTGTATTTATTGTTGAAAATTGGAATCGAAAGCGTGACCATCGGCATCAATATATCCTTACCATTATCAATTAAAGTCATATCGGTTCGTTCTGAAACGGGAATGTAGTCCAACCCAAAACCGAGCATTGGGCTGCTTTCTTTTTGGTTCAAAAGTTCCGACTGTGAGACTGATTCATAAATCTTATCATATTTGGTAAGCTCTGGATGCACCTTTAGATTTTCTTCGGAAATGATGTCGATTTCAGCTGGAATTGTCAAATCACTCATTACGACAACTTCCATATCATTATCCCTATTCAAAAGATTATTGAAAATGGCTTGTTCCGCCAGATATTGTTGCTGTAAAACTTCTTTGGTCTGTTGAAGCTCATTTTGCCGAATCTGCAATCGCAACACTGATACAGCCGATGCCTTTCCTACTTCAACCGATGTCAATGCCAGACGCTCATAGGTTTCAAGCAACTGAATGTTTTGTTCCAAAACTTCCTGTTTTGCTTTGTTTGCCATTAGGTTGTAATAAGATTGGGATACGGACACAATCAATTTCCGCTTGGCTATGACCAATTCCTCATATTGTGCTGCTGCCATTGAACTGGCATAATTTTCCCTTGCCGAGATAGTGCCAAACCACGGAATCATTTGCTTTAATGAAAGTCTTGCTCGTTGTGCACCGACCCTTGTTTCGGGTTCGCTTACAAAATAGCCTGCGCTCACTTCAGTATTTGGCAACCAATTGGCTTCATTTACTTTTTCCGATGCAATTTCATATTGAAACTGAACCTTTTGGATTTCGGGACTGTTGGTAATGGCTTCATCTATATAGGTCTGCAAATTCTGTCCATAACTATTGAAAGCCGAAAGACATATCCCGAAAAACAAGACGAATTTAATATGTGTTTTCTGTTTTATCATTGTTCGATAGTTATAGTTTGTGGTTCGTTTTTGAGCTTTCTTTTCGCAATACGTTCCTTCCTCCAACTGAAAAGTACAGGGACAAGGAAATAGGAAGTTGTGTCCAATAGCATTCCCCCAAAAATTGGGATGGACATTGGTATCATAATATCACTCCCTTTTCCTGTGGAAGTTAGTACTGGCAACAATGCCAAAATGGTCGTGACCGTTGTCATCAAACACGGACGTATTCGTTTTGAAGCTGCTTCCAACGTGGATTTTCTGATTTCCGCTTTATCAGTCGGGTCATTTTTATCGAATGTTTGTGTAAGATAGGTGGCCATAACTACACCATCGTCCGTAGCAATTCCAAATAGTGCAATAAAACCAACCCAAACCGCCACGCTCAAATTGATGGTTTTTATATTGAAGAGGTCTCGCAGGTTTTCGCCAAAAAAATTAAAGTTTAAAAACCAATCCTGGCCATAAAACCAAATCATCACGAAACCGCCTGCAAAAGCTACTGTAATTCCGGTAAATACCATTAACGTGGTAGAAACCGCACGGAACTGGAAATACAATATCAAAAAGATGACTGCCAGCGCTAATGGCACGATAATCGACAGTGTTTTTTCTGCACGCAATTGATTTTCGTATGTTCCTGTAAATTTATAACTGATGCCTTTTGGCATTACCAATTCGCCATTGTCAATTTTTTGCTGGATAAGTGCCTGCGCATTTTCCACAACATTTACTTCGGCGAAACCATCCAATTTGTCAAATAGCACGTAGCCCACCAAAAAAGTATCTTCACTTTTGATGACTTGCGGCCCTTGTTCGTATTTAATGGTCGCCAATTCGCTCAAGGGAACGGGACTGCCTTTTTCAACAGGCACATAAATATCTTTCAAATCTGATGGGTCTCCACGTAATTCTCTTGGATAACGAACCCGAACGCCATAACGTTCCCTGCCTTCCACGGTTTGGGTAAGCACCATTCCGCCAACTGCTACTTTCAGCACATTTTGAACATCTTCGATGGTAATGCCGTAGCGCGATAATTTTTCTCTGTCAATATCGATTAGTAAGTAGGGTTTACCAACAATTCGGTCTGCAAAAACGGCTTCTTGTTTAACGCCTTCGGCCTGTTTTAGAATATCTTCCAATTGAACACCAAAAGCTTCAATCTGCTTTAAATCCTGTCCTTTCACTTTAATTCCCATTGGGGCGCGCATTCCGGTTTGCAACATTACCAAACGGGTTTCTATGGGTTGTAATTTCGGGGCAGATGTAACGCCAGGTAATTTTGTGACCCTTACTATCTCGTTCCAGATATCGTCAGGCGAACTGATTTCTGGGCGCCAGTTTCGGAAGAATTCGCCATCGTCATCCGGAATCAATTTTTCTGAAGATGCATCGGCAGTAATAGATACTTTCTTGCCATTTTTCCGGGCAGTCTCTACTTTTTCAGAACCAACAGGACTGTTGGGGTTCTCAATGAGACTACTGTCTTTCATTATAAAAAACCCATTATCATCTACTTTAAAACGTTGCCTTTTCCCTTCTTTCAGCATATATTCCTGTTTATACTGAATCATATTTTCATACATTGACAAAGGTGCGGGGTCGAGTGCGGATTCCGTCCGACCCGATTTACCGACAACTGTTTCAATTTCGGGAATGCTCGCGACGGCCATATCCAGTTGTTGTAACACACGTTTATTCTCTTCAACGCCAGCGTGCGGCATTGAAGTTGGCATCAATAGGAATGAACCTTCGTTGAGAGAAGGCATAAACTCTTTTCCGGTGGTTTTAAAAATGAGGAAACCTGAAATCAACAAGGCTGTTGGAATGGTCAAGAACAAGAGTCTGTTTGCGAGTGCCCATTTTAAAATTCGGGTATAATATCTTTGGAAAATGGAAAAAACTCCCAACAGACCAAAGCAGATAATGCCCACAAAAAGAAGGTTCCAAAACACACTTTTATCGACACCTAAAGGACGCCAATATTCTGCCAAAAGGAATACAATAGCAGCAACGGAAAGGTAGATATTAATATGGTTAGAGCGCTTGTGGGACACATTTCCACGTAGTTTTGCAAATGCCACAAAACCGAATGCAATTAAAATAACACCTATCCAGTGCGCAAAAATCACGGCTATAAACCCAGCCAGAATCAAAAGGCTATTGATACCGTAATTCGTGTTTTTATGAATATTCCTGTTTTTAAAGAAAATGGCCGCAAATGGCGGAATTATAAACAGGGCTATAATTATGGACGCTGTGAGCGCAAATGTCTTTGTAAACGCCAGGGGACGGAACAGTTTACCTTCGGCACCAATCATCGTAAATACAGGGATAAAGCTGATAATCGTGGTCATTACGGCAGTCACAATAGCTCCTGAAACTTCGGCTGTAGCCTTATATACCAATTTATTTATAGGTAGCTTTTTATTATCCTCATCCAGATGCCTGATGATATTCTCCGCGAGAATAATACCCACATCCACCATTGTGCCAATGGCAATGGCGATACCCGAAAGTGCCACAATATTGGCATCTACGCCAAAGAATTTCATTGCAATAAAAACCATCAGCACTGCAACGGGCAACAGTCCTGCAATTAAAATGGATGCCCGAAGGTTGAACACCATTACGATGATGACCAAAATGGTAATGAGAATTTCGAGCGTTAACGCCTCGTTGAGCGTTCCCAAAGTTTCTTGAATAAGTTCAGTACGGTCATAAAAAGGCACAATCGTTACCTGCGAGGTTCTACCATCAGCCAATACTTTTGAAGGCAACCCTTTGCTTAACTCCGTAATTTTTTCCTTTACGTTAGTGATGACTGCCATCGGGTTGGCCCCATAACGTGCCACAACAACCGCACCCACAACTTCTGCACCCTCTTTGTCTAAAATGCCACGACGTGTAGCAGGACCAAGCGTTACATTGGCAATATCACTAATTTTTATAGAGGTGTAATTTTCAGAGGTTACGACGGCATTTTCAATGTCAGCAACAGATTTTACATAGCCCAGACCTCGAACGAGATATTCCGCTTGATTGATTTCCAAGGTTTGAGCACCAATATCCTTATTGCTTTCCTTTACGGCTTTTACAACTTGGGCAAGCCCAATGTTGTATTGTCGCATCAATTCTGGATTGACATCAATTTGATATTCCTTGACATAGCCACCAATGGATGCCACTTCTGAAACACCGCTTGCAGATGCCAAAGCATATTTTACATAATAATCCTGAATACTTCGTAGTTCCTGTAAATCCCAACCTCCAGTGACGTTACCATCTTTGTCTCGCCCTTCAAGCGTGTACCAAAATATTTGTCCTAAACCTGTGGCATCAGGCCCCAAAGCTGGATTTACACCTTCAGGTAAAAGGCCACTTGGCAAGGAATTCAATTTTTCAAGGATTCGGCTTCTACTCCAGTAAAATTCGATATCCTCATCAAATATGATGTAGATGCTTGAAAAGCCAAACATTGATGAACTACGGATGGTTTTCACACCAGGAATACCTAATAGCGTCGTGGTCAAGGGATAAGTTATTTGGTCTTCAATATCTTGTGGCGAACGACCATCCCATTTGGTAAAAACAATTTGTTGATTTTCACCAATATCAGGAATGGCGTCAACGGCAACTGGGTCACTGGGCAAAATTCCAGTTTCCCAATTAAAAGGTGCATAAACCGTCCCAAAACCTACAAATGCAACGAGCATAAGTACGGCAACGAGTTTATTTTCTATTAAAAATTTTATGCTTTTATTTAGCATTGGCATTGATTGTTAAACAATTAGACAATGGTATTGAGAAAATACCGAATACAACAAATTATCCTGATGGATGAACTCCATAGGATTAGTGGGTCTATTGCTTAAAAATCAAATTAAATAGGTTTCGTCAAGTTTGTAGATATGCCTGACGATAATGGGTGGTGGGTAATCGTTTAAAGAAGGGGTTACTCCTTCGGAAATTTCAAAAAGGGTATTATAAGAGTGGAAAAAAGCAGCAACGAAAAGCTGCTGATTTAAGGTTATTTTATCAAAAGTAAGCTGTAGTTCGTCTTGTCCCGATATGCTTTGTTGCTCATCACTACAACAGTCCTTTTTGGAGATATTGCACTCTGGTAAAGGTGATTGCTGTTTCACTTCCATACCGCAAGTTTCAACGTGGCCAAACAATGAAGAATCCACTAAAATATCACCACAGTAATGACTATCAACAGTAAAAGAAACAGTTGATAGTAACACTAAAAGTGCCATACAAAATGATACTATTTTATGAAAAACTTTTTTCATTATGGTTACGAAGTTATGAAAAACTTATTTCTAAATGCCTATTTAACAAATATTTTAGATTATTAAGTTTTAAAATGTATAACTGAAATTCGCTAAATATAATTGCAAATGAAATCCAATAAAAATTATTTCAATATGATATAAATCATATTCTTGTTGTACCATTACAATTATCTTCGTAAAAATTAATTGTTAACATTAAATTGTAAATACCTAACAATTAACCTATTGAATGACAAGGTAAAAATTCAAAAAAACTTGAATGTTAAACAAAATTTGTTAATTTTATAGTGTGAAATCTTTTTTTACTAGAATATTGTCCTTTTTTTTAGCAGTATTTATACTGTTTTCAACCTCTTCTTTTACAGTAGATATGCATTTTTGCTGCAATAAATTGGTTGATATGTCCATTCTGGGCAAAGCCAAAGCTTGCAAAGATATGGCTCAAAAAAAAGATTCATATACCAAACAATGTACGACACTACAAGAGAAAAGTTGCTGTAGCAACCAGACCGTCTTCAAAAAAGGTGAAGACACCTTCAAAAAATCCAATACTATAGTAGAAACCGAGACCTTGGTTTTTGTCAACACTTTTTTTTATACCTATATTAATCTGTTCGAGGGTCTAGAAGAAAACATCACTTCTTTTAAAACCTATAGGCCGCCTCTGTTATCTACAGATTTAATAATTCTCAACGAAACCTTCTTAATTTGATTTTCTACTTCGCAGGTTAAATTTAATCTGCATTGTTTCTATAGCCACAGTTTCACTTCTGGCTAACATTTGTTGTACCCTGTTTTCAACTACACCGTACATCATTCAATAAAACCTTACAGAGCTAACCTTGTTAGCTACAGATAATTCAAACTATTAGGCTAAAACCTGATGGCAATACATTAAACACTATGAGCAAACCAAAAGAATTTTGGATTAAGAATATGGTCTGTAATCGCTGCTTAAAAGTAATTAAGCAGGAACTACAGGAACTTGGAGTAACAGTACTTTCTTTGGAATTGGGAAGGTTGTTGGTAGAAGCTCCAAAAAAAACCTGTGATGAAATTAATACTGCTGTAACAACCGTACTTCACGCTAATGACTTTGAAATCGTTCAAAACGAAGACGAAATGCTCACAGAAAGAATCAAGATTATTTTAATTGAACAGTTGCAAGAACTACCATTACTTATTAAGGTAAAAACATCTGAACTTTTAGCATCCAGTCTTCATAAAGATTATAAGACATTGAGCAAAATGTTTTCTAGCAATGAACAGATAACCATCGAAAAGTACTTTATCAAATTGAAGATAGAGAAAGTTAAAGAACTCATCCAACTTAAACAACATTCCTTTTCAGAAATAGGATACTTATTGGATTATAGCAGTGTCAACCATTTGTCCCGACAATTCAAAGAAGTGATTGGAATGAGTATGACTGACTATAAAAATACCGAAAATTGGAAACGAAACTTTTATGATGAAATTATATAAATATCAACGAAAGTTATGCAGATGAAGGCCATTGGCAAATACTACATTTAATAAATTAAAAACATATCAAAATGAAAAAAATAGTTATCACATTATTGCTTCTTCCACTATTGGGATTTGCACAGACCATCGAGAATATCGATTACATTTCACCTTTTCACGAGGGACTTGCTGCCATAAAAAAAGGAGAGAAATGGGCATTTATAAATCAAGAAGCCAAAATTGTGGTGGATTTTAGGGACGATTTGGTTTTAACCAAAACAGATGATGCCAGCTATCCCATATTTAGTAACGAAAGATGTCTGATTGCACATCAAAAAAGTGATGTGCTTTATTACGATATATTGATAGAACTGGAAATCCTATCATACAACCACAATTTTTGAATGCAACCAACTTTGAAGGCGATAAAGCATTGGCTTTAAAAGTTGAAAAAGAAATCATTGGCTATAATGACATATTCAAAAAAGACGTGGTAAGCTATCATTATTTTGAGGTTGT
Organism: Aequorivita nionensis; assembly: GCF_046352995.1. Taxonomy (GTDB): domain Bacteria; phylum Bacteroidota; class Bacteroidia; order Flavobacteriales; family Flavobacteriaceae; genus Aequorivita; species Aequorivita nionensis. Next base: position 3,211,489 of record NZ_CP130281.1, read on the forward strand.
CATAGATAAAGAAGGAAAAACAATAGAGCATTTAACTCAATTGGCCATTCACGTCTCGCCTAAAGGCAAGAAGGATAAAAATCCACCTGCAATTACATCCAAGCTAATCTCTAGAAGTTTAGTTATGGTTGGAGACGAAAACAAGAAATGGTCACTAAAGAAAATAGAATAAATCTTATTAATAATTTAAAAACAAATCAAAATGAAAACACTAGTAATTATTTTATCTACAATTGGGCTTTTAAGCTTAAACAGTTGCAAACAGGAAGCAGACTTGCAAGCATTAATGCAAAATCCGGAAAACCGTACAGAAGTATATGATGCAATTACCAAAAATCACGATTATATGACCGAGTTTATGGAGGAGATGCACAATAGCGACCACGCAATGCAAATGATGCAAGGTGAAGGAATGCAAATGATGATGAAAGACAGTACGATGATGAACAATATGATGGGCAACAAACCAATGATGCACTCAATGATGAACCAAATGATGAATGACGGAAAAATGATGGGAACGATGATGAAAATGATGCACGAAAAAGGAATGATGAGCGAGGACTGTATGGAATCCTGCTCAAAGATGATGGGCGAAAAAGGAATGGATATGCAGGGTATGAAGATGGACAATATGGATTCTTCCACCAAGGATGACCATACCGAGCATCACTAATTTATAAAATCAAAAACAATGAAAAATAATCACTGGATATGGATGGTCATCGGTTGTGGGCTACCACTACTGTTCATCTTTTTAGCGCCCTCATTTGGTATAGGAGGTGGTTCATCACTATTTATTTTCATCATTTTTATGTTTGCCTGCCACCTATTTATGCCCCACGGCTCGCACGGACACGGTGGTCATAACCATTCACAGCATAAACAAAGTGAATCCCAAAATAGAGAGGAAAACTCTACGGCTGAATCCAAAGATGAACACAAAGGCCATCAACATCACTAAAAGCTAAATATTATGAAACAAAAATTTCAAATAAACGGAATCAGTTGTGGTGGATGTGTTGCAAGAGTCAAGAAGACATTGGAAGAACATCCCAACATTGAAAAAGCAGAGATTTTTCTGGCACCAAAAGGAGCTACTGTAATCACTATGAATGAAACTCTTTCAGTTGCCGAACTACAAAAGCAACTCGATGCGCTCAATGGATACACAATCACAGAAATAAATTAATAACATCTAAAATTAAAAATTATGCACTATTACGATGGAAGTTTTGGAGGAATGCACCTTATATGGTGGATTATATGGGTCATATTTATTGCCTGGATTTTCTTTATCCCAGCGGATATCCCATATCAAAAATCAAAGAAAGAAAGCCCACTGGATATTCTAAAAAAACGCTTTGCAAAAGGCGAAATATCCAAGGAAGATTATGAAGAATCTAAAAAGATTTTAAACGCGGATTTTACTAAAAACCTTAATTCCTAAAAACTAATATTATGAATCACTACGGCGGTATGCATTTTATATGGTGGATTATCTGGTTTTTTTTCTTGGCCTGGATATTTTTCATTCCTACAGACATACCTTATCAAAAAACAAAGAAGGACAGCCCACTGGATATTCTTAAAAAACGCTTTGCAAAAGGCGAATTATCCAAGGAAGTATTTGAAGAATCTAAAAAGATTCTAAAATCAGAAAACTAACTCAAAATTATAAAACTATGTATCGATTAAACATAAAAAAACTCGGTTTTGCTTTCGGTCTAACAGGAACCTTAATTTATTTGGGCTGTATGATTGTAATGTTAACAGCAGGACAAGAAGGTTCAATTACCTTTTTCAACAGCCTTTTGCACGGCTTGGATACTACCAGTATCATTAGAATGGATGTACCACCTTTAGAAGTGTTAATGGGAATAATACAAACTTTTATTCTTTGGTGGTTAATAGGGGCTTGTATTGGAGCATTTTATAACGCACAAATAAAAGTTAAAAAATAGGAAAACCATTTTAGGATTATGCAGAATGTCTGGTTTATATGGTCGCTTATCATTTTAGCTCTTTGGGCAGTTATCTACTTGTCCAAAAAAGAAAATAGAAAAGCAATGCTTCAAATGAGCCTAATCACTATGCCGTTTGGTTTAACAGAGCCCTTGTTTGTGCCAGAATATTGGATGCCACCATCATTATTTGAATTGGCCGAAAAAACAGGCTTTGACATTGAAAGTTTAATATTTTCTTTCGCCATAGGCGGAATAGGTACAGTTCTTTATAACCTGATTTTTAAGCGAGGCCTTTCCGAAATATCACATATCGAGAGAAACCACAAAAGGCATCGGCTACATAATTATATACTCTTTACGCCAGTGGTCATATTCATTTTACTGGCTCTGTTTACATCGCTTAACCATATCTATTGTGGGATTATCGCTCTCTTTATTGGTGGATTGGCAACACTCTACTGTCGCCCAGATTTAAAAGGAAAGATATGGGTTGGGGGAATTTTGTTTACGGTATTGTACTTCATTTATTTCGGAAGCATACTTCCGTTCTATCCCCAATATGTGGAGTTGTACTGGAATCTGGACAACCTGACCCATATTCTTGTCTTGGGCATTCCGATTGAAGAATTATTATTCGCCTTTACTTTTGGGATGTACTGGTCTGGATTATACGAACATCTGTATTGGCGAAAACTTATAAAATTAAATAAAGCTCGTAATTAATTTAAAACTAAATAAAATGAAGATAGTATTAGCAATAGACGGTTCAGAGTTTAGTAAAGTTGCTGTTAAGGAACTTGCAAAATTTTCATTACCACAGGGTAGTGAAATTAGTATAATAAACGTTTATGAGCATCCAGCGATGTCAACGCCAGAGCTCATTTCAACAACGGACACTCTTGACGTCTATTATCGAGAATTTATAGCCAATGCAGAAAAATTGGGAGAAAAAATTGTTTCCGATGCTGTACTAATCATATCTGAAAAAAATAGCTCGATTACAATAACAAGAAGCGTGGTCAGTGGGCTTCCAAAAAAGGAGATTTTAGAAAAAGCAGAGTCGTTTGATGCAGATTTAATCGTAGTTGGCTCTCAAGGGCAAGGAGCATTTTCACGACTTTTATTGGGTTCTGTTTCACAGTATTTAGCAACACACGCCAAATGTTCAGTAATGATTGTAAAAGACAAGGACTCAAAGTAACTATGGCCAACACCAACGATATAAAAACCAAATATGAACGTCAATTACTCAAATAATAATACAGAAGAATCTGCTTGTAAGGTAACAGATACAATATGCCTTCCAGATTCAGACTTACCTCGTGTAGTTATCATTGGCGGTGGGTTTGCAGGTTTGGCATTGACAGAAAAACTGAAACACAAAGAAATTCAAGTTATCCTTATTGACAAAAATAATTTCCATCAGTTTCAGCCTTTGCTTTATCAAGTAGCTACAAGTGCCCTGGAACCGGACAGCATTGTTTTTCCTTTCAGAAAACAATTTAATGGATATAAAAACGTGGTATTCCGTTTGGCAGAAGTTGAAGAAATTCAAGCCTCATCAAATATAATTGTCACAGATAAGGGAACAGTTGAATATGATTATTTGGTTTTGGCAACCGGAACAACTACCAATTTCTTTGGTGTGGAAAACGTTGAGCAAAACAGCTTGGGGATGAAAGATATTCGTGATTCCCTAAACATCCGCCATCTGATGTTGCAAAATCTGGAACAGGCAGCCATAACCTGTGATGATGATGAACGGGATGCCCTGACAAACTTCGTTATCGTTGGTGGTGGTCCTGCTGGGGTAGAAATGGCAGGAGCTTTGGCAGAATTCTGTAAATACATTCTACCGAAGGATTATCCAGAGTACCCTTCTTCCATAATGAAAATTTACCTAATAGAAGCCATTGATGAATTGTTAAGTACGATGTCTGAAAAAGCCTCTACAAAAACCCTGAAATATTTGAAGGACTTGGATGTAAAGGTACTATTCAATGAATCGGTAAGCGATTATGACGGGTCAATAGTCACAACCAAAAGTGGGAAAACCATTTTTGCCAAAAACCTAATCTGGACAGCAGGTGTAAAAGGACAGTTCCCAAAAGGTATCGATGAAAAACACGTGGTAAAAGGCAACCGTATAAGAACGGGCTCATTTTTAATGGTAGAAGGTTACGAAAACATTTTTGCCATAGGCGATATAGCGGCTATAATTACAAATGAAACGCCAAAAGGGCATCCACAAGTAGCACAGACGGCTATTCAACAAGGGAAATATTTGGGTAATTCATTATTGAAAATTATTAATGATGAAGCCGTAAAGCCTTTCGAATATAAAGATAAAGGTTCGTTGGCGACCGTTGGTAAACGAAAAGCAGTAGCTGATTTGGGTAAATTCAAGTTTGCAGGTTATTTCGCTTGGTTGTTATGGTCTATTGTGCATTTGATGTCAATAAGCGGATTTAGAAATAGATTGATGGTTGGTTTTAATTGGGCGGTAAGCTATTTCACTTACGAAAAGAGCAACCGCCTGATTATTAGAAATTTTAAACCTAAATCTTCTGTGAATAATCCGAAGAAATAATATAATAATGAAAGATACCACAGTTAAAAATAATAAGCTTTCCCTAATAGGTTCCATATCTCTCGGTACTGGGGTTATGATTGGTGCTGGAATATTTGTCCTTATGGGACAAATAACTGAATTGGTAGGTGATTTATTTCCGATTGCTTTTATAGCTGGTGCCATTGTGGTTGGTTTCAGTTCATATTCCTATGTGAAGTTTTCAAATGCTTTTCCATCTTCTGGAGGCGTTGTTAAATTCTTGAACAAATCCTATGGCCCTGGCACTACGACAGGGGTCTTTTCTTTGTTGATGTATGTCTCAATGGTGGTTTCAGAAAGCTTGGTGGCGGGCACTTTTGGAGCATATACGCTTCGGCTGTTCCCAGAAAGTTGGGCTGGTTACGCATCCATTCTCGGTATTCTGCTATTGGTAACAGCTTACATCATCAATATTTTAGGAAACAAAGTTATTGGCGCAACAGCCACCTTTACAGCAATTATCAAAGTTGTAGGTATTGCATTGCTCGCCATTGCGGGACTTATAGCTTCCGGATTTGCAGATATTACAGGAAATTATATTCCAAGAAATACGGAAACGTTGCCACAAGGGTTCGCTTTTATTGCTGCATTGGCGTTGGCAATCCTTGCCTATAAGGGATTTACTACTATTACAAATCAGGGAGGTGACATTAAAAAACCACATAAGAACCTCGGACGTTCTATTATTATTTCCATTCTTATTTGCACGATTATTTATGTAGCCTTGGCACTGGCTGTTGCTGGAGGTTTAACTATCCCAGAAATAATCGAAGCAAAGGATTACGCCTTGGCAGCGGCGGCACAACCCATTTTTGGGGAATGGGGTTCTTGGATTACCATAGCAATAGCTATTATAGCAACCTTTTCTGGTGTTATAGCAAGTGTGTTTTCGGCCTCACGCTTGTTGGCAATGTTGAGCAATATGAAGCAAGTGCCGTCCCTAAAAAGAATGGGGAATCTTAAAAACCCTGCCCTCATATTCACGGTTTCACTGGCTATTTTACTGACCGTGTTGTTTGATTTAACAAGGATTGCTTCCATTGGGGCCATTTTTTACCTCATTATGGATATTGCTATCCATTGGGGACTTTTTCGCCACCTAAAAAAAGAAGTGGATTTTCTGCCTATCATTCCATTAATAGCCATTGTGATGGATGTTGCGGTGCTTTCAGCATTTCTTTATATAAAATATCTGAACGACCCATTGGTTCTTATCGTAGCGGCAATTGGGATTATTCTAATCATTGTTGCGGAACGCCTTTTTATGATTTCACATACAGATGATGAAGGAAATATGCCGATGGGAATGGAAGCAACAAGTAATACAAAAACAAAACATAATTAATAAATTCAATTTATATGAAAAATATAGCAGTTATAGGATATGGTGTCATCGGAAAAAGAGTAGCTGATGCCGTCAATCTTCAAGATGATATGAAACTTTCGGGTGTGTGTGATATCATTAGTGATTGGCGCATTCAAAATGCGGTGAGAAAAGAGTACGATATCTATGCAGCCACTCAAGAAGCAGCTGTTACAATGGCAAATGCTGGCATCGATGTCAAAGGAAATATGCAAGACCTTTTGAAAGAGGTAGATTTAGTTGTGGACTGTACCCCAAAAAAAATTGCAGCACAGAACGTGAAAGTTTATAAAGAAATTGGGATAAAATTTATCTTACAGGGAGGGGAAAAGCACGAGACCACGGGTCATTCCTTTAGTGCAGAAAACAATTATAAATCTGCGTTAAATCTAAATGCAACACGTGTAGTTTCCTGCAATACCACCTCTATCTTAAGAACATTGACCGCTCTAAAAAGAGCTGGTTTATTGGATTATGCTAGAGGAACACTCTTAAGAAGAGCAACAGACCCTTGGGAAAGTCATTTGGGCGGAATTATGAACACAATGGTTCCAGAAAAAGATATTCCGAGCCATCAAGGTCCTGATGCCAAAAGTGTCGACCCCGAACTCGATGTTATCACATCCGCAGTAAAAGTTCCAGAGACATTGAGCCATATGCACTATTGGAACGTGAAGTTAAAGAAGCAAGCCACGAAAGAAGAAGTGCTTAATGCCTTTAAAACATCCAGCAGAATTAAGCTGATACGCTATGAACAAGGCTTGGTTTCTAACAACACTATTAAGGAAATGTTTTTGGATATGGGAAGACCTTGGGGCGATATGTATGAAGTTGCGCTTTGGGAAGATATGCTGAAGGTTGTTGGAGACGAGCTTTTTTACGCCTACGTGGTCGATAACCAAGCTATTGTAATCCCTGAATCTATTGATGCCATTAGGGCACTTACGGGAATTGAAGTAGATGCAGCAAAATCCATTGCCAAAACCAATGATAGTTTAGGAATCCATTAATTCAACTTAAAATGAAAACTGAAAAAAATATCATAGAACTATTAGGAAAGAAGTCATCTTTCTATTTGGAACACGTTTGTGAAAAAATCACGAAGGATGAACTTCTAACCCCAAGCAAGAACAGTCTTGAAAAAGTATTTCTAAATAGTAACAGAAATCCACAAGTATTGCGAAGCCTAGCACAATTGTACAACCACGGAAATCTTGGGGGAACAGGCTACTTGAGTATCCTTCCTGTAGACCAAGGCATCGAGCATAGCGCAGCTTTTTCATTCTATAAAAATCCGGATTATTTTGACCCAGAGAATATAATAAAACTTGCCATTGAGGCTGGTTGTAATGGTGTAGCGTCCACCTTTGGTGTTTTAGGGCTGAACGCTCGAAAATACGCGCACAAAATACCATTCATTGTAAAAATCAACCACAATGAACTTCTTACCTATCCCAATAAATATGACCAAACGCTCTTTGGCAAGGTAAAATCGGCTTGGGATATGGGAGCAATTGCCGTGGGTGCAACTATCTATTTTGGTTCAGAGGAAAGTAACAGACAGCTAAAAGAAATAGCTGAAGCTTTTGAAGAAGCCCATAATTTGGGAATGGCTACCATTTTATGGTGCTATCTGCGCAATGAAGCTTTTAAAACCGAAAAAGAAGATTACCACGCAGCTGCCGATGTTACGGGACAAGCCAATCATTTAGGAGTAACCATTCAGGCAGATATTATTAAGCAAAAATTACCTACAAACAACTTTGGTTTCAAAGAGATAGGTTTTGGTAAATATGATGATAAAATGTATGAAACACTTACAACAGACCATCCTATTGACCTATGCAGATTGCAAGTAGCCAATTGCTATATGGGAAAAATAGGTTTGATAAATTCAGGTGGTGGCTCAAAAGGTGAGTCAGATTTGGTTGAAGCAGTTACGACAGCTGTCATCAATAAAAGAGCGGGAGGTTCTGGTTTGATAATGGGGCGGAAAGCATTTCAAAAACCTTTTGGTGAAGGAGTTGCGTTAATCAAAGCCGTGCAGAATGTCTATTTGGATGATACTATCAATATTGCATAGTTAACAAATGGAATAAATTTAAAAATTGATTCATATTTTAATAATGACATTACTATTCACATCCATATTCTTAATTCTTCCAGTTATCGCTATAGCAGGATATCAGCATTATAAGATTGTTAGGCAACCAGCCTATGATGCCAACAAAACTCTATTGAAATATGAAATAATGGGTTCAGGTGAAACCAAACTTGTTTTGCTACACGGATTGACTGGGTCATTGAATTATTGGAAGCGCAATTTAGAAAGCATTTCAAAAACACATTCTTTACTTTTAATAGACCTTCTTGGTTTTGGTGATTCGCCAAAACCAAGAAGCAATTATTCTCTTTCAATACAAATGCAAGCCGTTGAATTGGTTTTAAACAAGGAAGGATTCAATGATGGAAAAACTTTAATAGGTGGACATTCTATGGGAGCGATAATTTCATTAGCCCTTTTAGAAAAACATCGTCATTGGTTCAAATCAGGCGTTTTTATTAGCATACCTGTTTACAAGGATGCAGATGAGTTTAAGAAAGTTATGTCCACACATTCCTTTGTGGATAGGATTTCAACAAGCAAATTCTCGAAATACATCTGTATGATACATCCCATTTTTATGTCGCGTGCTTTCAAACCCGATAATCTTACTGACGAAGTTTATGAAGACGCAAAAAAACATCATTGGCAGAGTTATTATTATTCGCTTACAGAAGTCATTTTAAAAACAAATTTATATGCGATGGCAAGGAAAATTAAGGATAAAGACGTGCTTTTTATTCACGGAGAAAAAGATACAACTGCACCTTTAGAAAATGCCTTAAAATTATCGAGGGAATTTAAAAACGCACAAATAATTACTTCATCTGAAGGAGACCATCAGTTCTTTCTAAAAGAAGCAGAATTTGTATGGAAGACCGTCCAAGATTTTTCGGTTTCAGATAAAAAATCACAAAAAACAATATTAAATGAATACTAATAAAATCAAACATATAGGTGTATTTACCTCTGGAGGCGACAGCCCTGGAATGAACGCTGCATTGTATGCTATTGCAAAATCTGCGGAAGTGAATGATATTAAAGTAAGTGGTTTTTTAAAAGGGTATGAAGGTTTGATAGATGGTGATTTGATACCATTAAAATCTCACGAACTAAAAAAAATTACCCAAAAAGGTGGCACTATTCTAAAAACAGCACGAAGCAAACGATTTCTGGAATTAGAGGGTCGTAAAAAAGCATTGCAAACTTTAAAAACAAATAACATAGATGCTTTAATTGCTATTGGTGGTGATGGTACTTTTAAAGGTCTATTAGCTTTTTCAGAAATATGCGACATTCCGTTTATAGGCATTCCTGGGACTATAGATAACGATATTTCGGGTACAGATTATACCCTTGGTTTTGATTCGGCTGTAAACACTGCCATTGAAAATATTGATAAAATAAAAGATACTGCCGAATCCCACAACCGTGTATTTATTGTTGAAGTAATGGGAAGGGATTCAGGCTACATTGCTATTCATTCCGGATTAATGGTAGGTGCCGATTCCATACTTATTCCCGAGAGTGGAAAGGACTTTATTTATCTATTGGATAAGGTTAAAAATTACGATAGCGAAGATGCTTTTCTTGTCGTGGTTTCTGAAGGGGATGAAATAGGAGCCGAACTTGTTTCATCAAAAATAAAGGAAGTCAAACCCAATGTCGATTTACGTATTACCAAGCTTGGGCACGTGCAACGAGGTGGAAATCCTTCTGCTTTAGATAGAATGTTGGGCATTAGACTTGGAGTGGCAGCTGTAAAAACAATTTTACAAGGCAAAAAAAATGTAATGGTAGGAATCTTAAATAATCAATTGCATCTAACCTCTTTTAAAGAGGTGGTTAAGCAACATCAAGTAAATAATGAATTATATGAACTTTTAGAACTATTTGGAAAGTAAGAAATGATTGAAGCCTTTAAAAATATCAACCCATTTATCCTCGGATTACTCATAAGTCTAGGCATTGGCCTTATTCTAGGACTGGAACGTGAATATGATAAACTGAAGGAAGAACAAGGTTTTGCAGGCATAAGAACCTTCCCGATTGTCGCCATTATTGGTTTTATATTAGGCAACCTTTCCACAGCTTATACACCTTGGTTGGTCATTATCATTGCAGGAGCATTTCTTTTGTTTTTGTCCTTGAGCCATCTGTCTATGGTACAAAAACACGTAATGACAGGGATAACCACTAATATGGCATTATTCGCTACGTTGATTTTGGGTGTTATGGTTGCCAATCATTTGCACAAGGAAGCAGTTGCCACCGCAGTAGTGGTCGTTACTTTATTGTCGCTTAAAACTACCTTTCGTTCTTTCATAAAGAATATTACTTCAGCAGAGCTTTTTGCTTTTATTAAATTTTCTATCATAGCGTTGTTGATATTACCATTCCTTCCCAAAGAAAATTATGGACCAGAAGGTTTGTTAAATCCTTTTGAAATCGGCTCTATTGTTGTTATTGTTTCCTTCTTAAATTTCATCGGCTACTTTCTTGTAAAATATGTAGGTTCTAAACGTGGTATTCTGCTCACGGCAATTTTAGGCGGATTGATTTCAAGTACCGCTGTAGCTTGGATATATGCTTCCCGAAGTAAGGAATCGCCAGAACTTTCAAAAGAATATGCCGCTGGTATCATTATAGCTTCTGCCATAATGTTTCCCAGACTTGCGATTCTGGCATATATTTTCAATAGTGCCATACTTTCTTATTTAGTCGTCCCATTTACTATTCTTACCCTTATCTGCCTAATAAGTGCGCTTTTATTCATCAAAAAGAATACAGATGTCCCAAAGACAGACATCAATCTTGGTAATCCACTCAATATTTGGAACGCTCTTGGGTTTGGTGGTATTTATGTGGTCATCCTGTTTGCAGTTTTTTATGGAAACCAGTTTTTTGGCGAAAGCGGTTTATACTATTCAGCCCTAATTGCAGGATTGGCAGATACAGATGCCATTACTATCAGTATGGCAAAATTTGGGTCTTTGGAAGAAAAACTTGCACTGGCAGCCAATGTCATCATAACAGCAACCATAAGCAATATGATTGTAAAGTTGGGCATAGCCTACTTTAAAGGTTCTAAAAAAACAGGAAAACTTGTACTGATGATTTTTGGAACTGTTGTAATCGTTGGGATAGCATACATTTTAATACAGTTAGGAAATTAAAAAAAGTGAAATGAAAACAACCATATTTAGCACACATAAGTTTGAAGAACCCTATCTGTTAAAAGCGAATGATGGCAAGCATCAATTAAAACTGCTTGAGAGTCGTTTGACGGAAGAAACAGCTATTCTCGCAACAGGTTCCAAAACGGTAAGTCTCTTTACAGGTGATGATGCTTCGGCAAAAGTTCTTGAAAAATTAAGCACGTTAGGCGTAAAAAATATTGCTCTGCGTTCTGCAGGTTTCAATCACGTTGATTTAGTAAAAGTAGCTGAATTAGATATGAAGGTAGCCCGTGTTCCTGCCTATTCACCTTATGCCATTGCAGAACACACAATGGCTTTGATACTTGCATTAAACCGCAAACTTATTAAGGCAAACAACAGGGTGCGCGAACACAACTTCTCATTAAACGGACTTACGGGTTTCGACCTAAACGGAAAAACTGTCGGTGTCATAGGAACAGGAAAAATAGGTGATGTATTGGTAAAAATACTTCAAGGTTTTGGCTGCAAAATTCTGGCCCACGATATGACTATCGATAAAAGTCTTGTCAATACATATAACGTCAATTACACTGATTGCAAAACACTCTGCGAACGGGCAGATATCATAAGTCTGCATATACCTTTAACACCAAACACAAAACATTTGATTGATGCAAAACATATCGCACTTATGAAACCCGGTGTAATGCTCATCAACACAAGTCGTGGTGGTTTGGTGGATACCAAAGCGGTCATACAAGGTCTTAAGACGAAAAAAATAGGGTATTTAGGATTGGATGTCTATGAAGAGGAAGAAGGATTGTTTTTTGAAGACCATTCTGATGACATTTTGCAAGACGATGTGATTGCTCGATTAATGACCTTTAACAATGTTTTAATAACAAGCCATCAAGCCTTTTTAACAGAAACAGCATTGACCAATATTGCTGAAACCACCATATATAATTTGGATTGCTTTGATAAAGAAATCCTTTCTGGGAATGAAATATCTGTCAATTAGTTTAAATAATTAAAACATAAAAAAATGAAAAATATACTTGTACCCACCGATTTCTCTGAAAACTGCACAAAGGCAGCCTATTTAGGCATTAAAATGGCCAAACTATACGATGCAGAGATACATTTTTTACACTTGATGACAACACCTGTAGATTGGGTAAAATTGAGTAAACTCAAAGAAAAGCGCTATCCCGAAACTGTAAAGCAAATTGGTATTGCCAAAGCCAAATTGCGTGCGTTGGAAAAAGAGGCAGAACACGAAGGACTGAAATGCCGAACTTTTCTCCAATTTGATTCGGGACAAAAAGATATTCTGGAACATTCTGGTCATTTCCACCACGATTTCATCATTACAGGAAGTAGCGGTACCAAAGGCCGTGTAAGGGAGATAACGGGCAGTAATGTTGAAAAAATTGTAAGAAAGTCAAATGCGCCAATTATTGTGGTAAAAGAGGATGAAGTAACGTTTCCTTTTAAGGACATCGTATTCCTTTCAGATTTTAAGGAAGACGTGAGCATACCGTTCAAGGAAGTGCTGTCCATTGCAGAAAAATGTGACTCAAAAATTCATTTGTTACGCATAAATACAGAAACGGATTTTAATAGTATAGAACTTGGGCTGAACCCTGTTAAGGAATTTCTTCAAAAGTTCCCTGATTTCAGCAAATATTCAATGAGTGTTTACAACGAACCTTCAGTGGAAGCAGGCATCAATACATTTTTAAATCACCAATCAGCAGATTTGATTGCGATGAGCACACACGGAAAGACAGGATTTTTGAATCTTTTTTCAAAAAGCATTGCCGAGGGCATAACCAATCATTCTGCTCTACCAGTAATGACAATACATATAAAAAAATGAAACATCCAATCAACATAGTAAAATATTCGGGCGATGTGGTAGCCTTTGATGTGGAGAAACTTATCAATTCCTTAAAACGTTCCCAAGCAAGTGAAAAATTGATTGAGCAAATAGTAGCACAAGTTCAAGACCAATTATACGATGGTATTACCACAAAAAAAATCTATCAAATGGCATTTAAAATGCTAAAAGGTAAGTCGAGAGTAAGTGCTTCAAAATACAAACTCAAAAAAGCCCTGATGGAATTAGGTCCTTCTGGCTTCCCATTTGAGAAGTTGGTAGGCAAACTATTGGCGCACGAAGGATTTTCAACACAGGTTGGTGTCATAGTTCAAGGCAATTGCGTTCAGCACGAAGTGGATGTGATAGCCCAAAAAGACAATACCCATTATATGATTGAATGTAAATACCACAGTGACCAAGGTAGGTTTTGCAACGTGAAAATTCCCTTATATATCCACTCAAGATTTTTAGATGTTGAAAAACAATGGGAACGTCAAAAAGGTCACGAAGCCAAGCTTCATAAAGGAGGCGTGTACACCAATACACGATTTACAAGTGATGCGGTGCAATATGGTAAATGCGTAGAGCTACTATTGACAAGTTGGGATTATCCAATTGGTGACGGTTTAAAAGACAGAATAGATAAGTTGGGACTGCACCCTTTAACCGCATTAACTACCCTAACCAAAGCTGAAAAAACAAAGTTATTAGATGAAGGTATCGTGCTCTGCAAGGAGCTTCACGAAAAACCTGTGTTATTGGAAAAGATAGGAATTGATAAAAAAAGACACAAAAAGATTTTAGAAGATTCAGAAGCGCTATGTAAAAGCTCTTGAGAATTAATAATATAAAAGTTCAACAATCTTAAAACAAAAATTATGAAATGAGCCATATCGATTCTTGATAACAACCGAGATTTTTAATGGCGAATTACATCTGACCGATAAAAAACAATAAAATTTAAACAGATGAAAACAGATGAACTGCAAGAACAGAAAAAAATTGACCTAGAGCCATTTTACCAAGCATTGGAAGATGACCCAAAACTACTTGAGGAAGCCCTTGAAATATTATTGGGTATGGTAAACTTCGAGCCTAAATCCGTAAAGAAGTTGGCACTCTTAATCAAAGAGGATTCCCGCAATCTATATAATGAAATAGCGGAATTGAGCAAATCAAACCAAGAAAAAGGAAATACGCCTTCCTGTTGTGGTGGACATTAAACAAATAACATAAAGATGAAAAACAATAAAATAAACATCCACTTTCTAGGAGCGGCAGGTACAGTAACCGGCTCAAAATATCTAGTGGATACAGGAGATAGAAAGATACTTATAGACTGTGGACTTTTTCAAGGGTTAAAGGAATTGCGTCTTAAAAACTGGGAATATCCACCAGTTGAAGTTTCAGAAATTGATATGGTATTGCTTACTCACGGCCATATGGACCACACAGGGTATTTACCTCGATTGATAAAACAAGGCTTCAATGGTCCCATTTATGGTACGAATCCTACTTTGGACATTGCAAAAATCATTTTGAACGATAGTGCCAAAATACAAGAACAGGAAGCCGAACGTGCCAACAAAGAAGGCTATTCAAAACACAGTCCTGCAGAACCGCTTTACGATTTAAAGGATGTGGAAAAAACCATTCCGCACTTTAAAGGAATTCCACAATCACAATGGATTCCATTATTTGACGGTATTAGAGTTCGCTTCCAATACAACGGACATATTCTGGGTGCAACCTATATTGAGTTGGATGTGCACGGAAAACGTTTTGTCTTTTCAGGAGACATTGGTAGAACCAATGATTTATTGCTCTATCCACCCCTAAAACCAAAAAAAGTGGATGTACTTTTTATAGAATCTACTTATGGTGGAAGGCTTCATCCTGACGAAGTGGAAGCACTTCCGCAAATTGAAAAATTGGTCAACGACACCATTAATAGAGGGGGCAGTCTATTTGTCCCAAGCTTTTCGGTAGAACGTGCCCAGCTAATGATGCTCATCTTTTGGAAATTATTGAAAGAAAAGAAAATTCCAAAAGTTCAAATGATTATGGACAGTCCGATGGGTGCCAACGTATTGGAATTGTTTCATAGAACTCGTGATTGGCACAGACTGGAGGACAATGAATGTGATGAAATGTGTTCTCACTTTACGGTCGTAAGCAGTTATCGTGAAACAATGGAATTAAGAACAGACAACAAACCAAAAATCGTGATTGCTGGAAGTGGAATGCTTACAGGTGGAAGAATGCTCAACTATCTCGAAACCCAAGCGCAAAACCCAAATAACACCTTACTTTTTGTAGGCTATCAAGCTGAAGGCACTCGTGGAAGAAAACTATTGGAAGGCGACAAGGAATTAAAAGTGTATGGAAAAACGGTATCCTTTCAAATGGAAGTAGCCGAAATTCAAGGCCTCTCTGCACACGCAGACCACGCTGAACTTTTGGATTGGATGAGCAAAATAAAAAATAAACCAGCCCGAATTTTTATTGTGCACGGAGAAAAAGAAGGTGCCGAAGCACTTCAAAAAGGAATAAAGGAAACCTATGGGTGGGATGCGGAAATCCCGCAACTCTACAACATTGAAGAAATAGAATAGCTTTTGGAAAAATTAAAAATTATGGAACAACACTCAAACATATTAAAATATAAGCATCTCGGAATCTATACACAAAACGAGAATGTAGTGTATATGCGTGAAGATTGCCACGTCTGTGTTTCCGAAGGGTTTGAGGCACTTACCCGAATAAGGATATCCAATGTAACCACATCAATCGTAGCAAGCCTTAATGTTTTAAATTCAGATATTCTGTCACCAAATGAAATAGGGCTATCTGATGCTGCTGCGAAAAAACTGAATGTTTCAGAAAATGATACTTTGTACGTTTCACATTTGGAACCTATTGAATCGTTAAGCCACGTCAGAGCGAAAATCTATAATCAAAAACTGGATTATAAAGCTTATAACGAGATTATAACCGATATCGTGGAAGGCGACTATTCAAACATCCACCTTTCGGCATTTATAACAGCCTGTGCAGGCGACCGAATGGATATTGATGAGATATCCGACCTTACCAAAGCTATGATAGCTTCCGGAAAGCAACTGGATTGGAACAAAGAAATCGTAGTCGATAAGCATTGCATTGGCGGATTACCTGGCAATAGAACCACACCATTAGTGGTTGCCATTGTGGCTGCTTACGGGCTTACGATGCCAAAAACATCATCGAGAGCTATCACTTCGCCAGCAGGCACAGCTGATACTATGGAAGTAATGACCAATGTTACCCTTTCATTAGAAGAAATAAAAACCGTGGTTGAAAAAGAAGGAGGCTGCATTGTTTGGGGCGGTACAGCGCAATTGAGTCCTGCGGACGATATTCTTATTAAAATTGAAAAAGCCTTGGATATTGATAGCGAAGGACAGCTCATTGCTTCGGTACTTTCAAAAAAAGCTGCGGCAGGTTCAACGCACGTCGTCATTGATATTCCCGTGGGAGAAACCGCCAAGGTACGTAGTACAGAAATGGCTCAAAAACTAAAAAACCATATGGAAACCGTTGGAACGGCTGTTGGGCTGAATGTAAAAGTTGTTATAACAGATGGCACACAGCCTGTCGGAAGAGGTATTGGTCCTGCTTTAGAAGCCATCGATATATTGAAAGTTTTAAAAAACGAAGCTGATGCACCAAATGACCTAAAGGAAAGGGCTTTGACTTTAGCTTCTGAACTATTAGAGCTTTCTGGGAAAGTAGAAAAAGGGAAAGGATTAATAACCGCAAATCAACTTCTCAAATCTGGAAAAGCTTATGAAAAATTTGTGGCCATTTGCAAAGCACAAGGTCGCTTTTCAAAACCTGTTTTAGCACCTTATAAAATCGAAATTAAAGCCGAAAAGTCAGGAGTTTTAAAAAGAATTGATAACCGAAAGATTGCAAAACTCGCCAAGCTTTCGGGGGCACCAAACTCAAAGTCGGCAGGGATTCTTTTAAATGTCCATTTAGACGAAAAAATTGAAATAGACCAATTGTTATATACAATATATGCAGAATCTCAAGGCGAACTTAATTATGCTTTGGAATATAAAAATAACCACGACGACATCATAACCATAATTTAAAAACTATGAAAACAATATTATTCAGCCTTCCCGGAAATGAAGAACTCACAGAGCTTTTGGCAAAAAAGATGGATGCAGAAATAGGAAAAGCAACCTTACGCAAGTTTCCAGATGGGGAATCTTACACACGTATATTATCTGATGTTAAAGACAAATGTGTAGTACTGGTATGCACCTTGCACGAACCAGACAAAAAACTATTGCCCCTTTATTTTTTAAGCCACACGGCCAAATCATTAGGAGCAATGTGCACCTGTTTAGTCGCACCCTATCTCGCCTATATGCGTCAGGACAAAATATTCAATGCAGGCGAAGGTGTTACTTCTGGTTTCTTCGGAAAACTGATTTCAGGTTTTGCCGATAGCATTACCACCGTTGACCCGCACTTACATAGAATTAGCTCCTTGGGCGAAGTATATAAAATCCCAAATAAGGTCATTCATGCTGCCGATGCTATTTCAGATTGGATAAAAGAAAACATAGAAAACCCTGTACTTATAGGTCCAGATTCTGAAAGTGAACAATGGGTTTCCGAGGTTGCTAAAAAAGCAGGAGCACCATTTACGGTATTGCAAAAAGTGCGTCACGGCGACCGTGATGTAGAAGTCTCTGTTCCAGATGTGGACAAATACAAGGATGCCACACCTATTTTGGTAGATGATATTATTTCCACAGCGCGAACAATGATTGAAACCGTACAACATTTGAAAAAAGCAGGAATGAAACCACCTATATGTGTGGGTATTCACGCAGTTTTTTCAGGAAATGCCTATCAAGATTTATTGGATTCCGGGGTGGAAAAAATAGTGACTTGCAATACCATCCCGCATCCTTCAAATGGTATTGATTTAAGTGATGTAATGGCAAAAGAAGTTACGAAATTGATGCATCATATATGAGAAAAAAAGGCTTCATATTACTATTCATCTTATTCAATATTACAATGAATGGACAAACTGAAATGCTCATTGGGCAGATTTCAGGAAGATTTGTCATTCGGGAGAATTTTGATGAAAAAGGTGCTTTTCTCAACAAACAAACTTTTGAAGCTGGTAAAACAATGGAGAAAAATGGATATTTTGAAATTGATGTAATCACAGAATTATTTGACAAAGACAAAAAATCCACCGATAAATATACAACGACCTATCGATGTAAGCCAGATGAAGCCAGTGTAATGGTAATTGCGTTTCCGTTTTCAAACCCAAAATCAGAAGAAACCGAAATCAATACCATTTCTGCAAATTTTAAAGAGTTGTATGACTTGGAAAACTTGGAAGATATAGAACTTGAAATGAGTTTTGATTCGGGCTTATTAAATTTTTTCGGTTCAAAAAGCACGATAAAGATTTACGACCGAAAATTAGATAGTAACAAAAAAAAAATTAATTCAAAAATCAACATTAAGGCCTATGCTTTGGGAATTCGCATTAAGCAACTCAATTATAATGTTTACGAAAAATTAAATGGAAACGGTTTATTGACCTTTCAGAAATTTACAGAAGAAGATAACAGTTATTTCACAATGACTTATAACTAAAAACAAATGAAAAATTACGATACACTATCAGAAGCTATTAACGATTTACAGGCAAGTGAATATCCTTATGATTTTAACTTAAAACCTGAATGCCTGGAATGTGCTTCACTGGAAATTGAGATTCATCCAGAGGATTTCAAAGTAGATAAAACCTATCGTTTTGAAGGTATGAGCAGTACCGATGATAATAGCATTTTATACGCCATTTCATCAAAAAACGGAATTAAGGGTCTTTTGGTGGATGCCTACGGCGTATATGCCGAAAACATTTCTGAAGCAATGCGGAAAAAATTACGATAACACTTAAATAGAACTATATGGACAATAACAAAAATCACAAGGACAAAAAAATGGACCATTCGAAGATGGACCATTCTAAAATGAATGAAGATAACATCGACCATTCAAAAATGGACCACTCAAAGATGGACCACTCAAAAATGGAAGACCCAAAATCGGACGACCATAGCAAGATGGACCACAGTAAAATGGACCATTCAAAGATGAAACACGACCACGGAAGCATACCAATGGGTATGGCAGGCCACGACCATCATAAGATGATGATTGCCGATTTTAGGAAACGGTTTTGGGTAACCCTTGTACTTACTATTCCCATACTGTTCTTCTCGCCGATGATTCAGGACTTTTTTGGATATGAGTTTTTGCTTCCCGGAAACCAATATATCCTTTTTGCACTTTCATCCGTAGTTTATTTTTACGGTGGTTGGCCATTTTTAACAGGATTTTGGTCTGAAGTAAAAAAAGGTGCACCAGGAATGATGACCTTAATAGCAATGGCCATTAGTGTGGCCTATTTTTATAGTTCCGCAACAGTCTTCGGATTGCAGGGTGTCGATTTTTTCTGGGAACTGGCAACTCTAATCGCTATTATGCTTGTGGGCCATTGGATAGAAATGAAAAGTGTCTTGGGTGCCTCAAAAGCCTTACAGCTTCTAGTAAGTATGATGCCTGCCGAAGCTCACAGAGTAAAAGGCGATACAATTGAAGATATTTCATTGGAAGATTTATTGAAAGATGATGTGATATTGGTAAAGCCCGGCGAGAAAGTTCCTGCCGATGGTATCATAATCGAAGGGTCTAGTTATCTGAACGAATCTATGTTAACTGGAGAATCAAAACCAGTAAAAAAAGAAGAAAAGGATAAAGTAATTGGAGGTTCTGTAAACGGCAATGGCAGCATAAAGGTAAAAGTGGTACATACAGGAAAAGACAGTTATCTCAACAAGGTTATCACAATGGTTGAGGAAGCACAAAAGACCAAGTCCAAAATGCAAAATCTATCGGATAGAGCAGCAAAGTGGTTGACTTATATTGCCTTGTCTATAGGATTTGGTACGTTGGCAGTTTGGTTAATTCTAGGGTTCCCTTTTGTTTATGCATTAGAAAGAATGGTTACCGTTATGGTCATCGCTTGTCCACACGCACTTGGCCTTGCCATTCCACTTGTAGTTGCGATTTCTACCGCAGTATCTGCTCAAAATGGGCTATTGATTCGTAATAGAACCGCATTTGAGGAATCACGCAAAATATCCACTCTGCTCTTTGACAAAACAGGAACATTGACTAAAGGGGATTTTGGCGTTACCCGAATTGAATCGGTAGATAAAAAATATTCTTCAGATGAAGTATTAAGACTTGCAAGTGCCTTGGAACAAAGCTCAGAACATCCTATTGCCGTGGGAATTATTAAAAAAGTGAAAGAAGACAAGGTTGCTATTCCCAATCCTGAAAACTTTAATGCGATTACAGGTAAAGGTGTAGAGGCAAACGTAGAAGGCAAGCAGGTGAAAGTAGTGAGTCCGGGCTATTTAAGGGATGAAAAAATTACCATTCCTGAAGATGCTTATAGTGACGCCGCTGAAACGGTTGTATTTGTATTAATTGAAGGTGCTTTAGCAGGATACATTGCTCTTGCTGATGAAATAAGACCTGAATCTGCCGAAGCAATAAGGGTCTTTAAAGAAAACAACATAAAAGTCTTGATGGCAACTGGCGATAACGAAAAAACCGCCAAAGCCGTAAGCGATAAACTTGGATTGGATGGATATTATGCCGAAGTATTGCCACACCAAAAAGTGGAAATCGTAAAAGAATTGCAAGGTAAAGGAGAATTTGTGGCTATGACGGGAGATGGCGTTAATGATGCACCTGCTTTGGCACAAGCAAACGTGGGTATTGCCGTAGGTTCGGGAACCGATGTGGCAGCAGAAACAGCAGACATTATTTTGGTAAACAGTAATCCACAGGATATTGCGAACTTAATTTTATTTGGAAAGGCTACCTACAATAAAATGATTCAGAACTTAATATGGGCAACGGGTTATAACGTTGTTGCAATACCATTAGCCGCTGGAGTTCTGTATTCTTCAGGATTTGTTTTAGGACCTGCGGTAGGAGCTGTATTTATGAGTTTGAGTACAATTATAGTGGCCATTAATGCGCAATTATTAAAGCGAAAAATCGGTAAAAAATAAATGGAAAGAAAAGAAGAACTCAACAGGGTATTTTTAATTCTGTTGAGTTTATTTGTAGTGATGTTGGGCTATGGTATATTATTGCCAACCCTTCCTTACTATACCGAAAGGCTAGCAATAAAGGGCAATCTCGACACCGACCTTATCAACTTCCATATTGGATTGCTTACGAGCATCTATCCATTTTTTCAGTTACTATTCGTAGTGGTTTGGGGAAAGCTTTCAGATAAATATGGTCGAAAACCTATAATCATTTGTGGACTAATCGGTTTTGTAATTATGCAATTGCTCACTGGTCTTGCCACGTCTCTAACAATGCTTTATGTTGCTCGAATTTTTGGTGGTATTTTCACATCAGCAGTTATTCCAGTTAGCAACGCATATTTAAGCGACATTACTTCTGAAAAACGGAGAACAAAAATAATGGCCTGGTCAGGCGTTGCCATTAGCTCTGGAATTATTTTTGGCCCTGTCATTGGTGGCTTTCTATCCCAAACTGATATTCATATAAAATATTCTATAGGTCTGCTACATTTAGACCGATTTTCAGTGCCCTTTTTATTCGTTGCCCTATTAGGATTGATTGTGTTATTCGTTGTGATGAAATGGCTAAAAAACACCGCTCGTGTACATAGGTTAATGACACAAAAAGTGAGCTTGCGATTCACATTTACCAAATATTTTATTGTATTACTCATACTATCCTTTGTAGCCCAATTTGTTGTGACCTTGTTTGAAACTGTTTTTTCAATCTATGGAAAAGATGAATTAGGGTTTAACAGCAAACAGTTGGGTTTAGGTTTTATGCTATGTGGTTCTGTGATGGCCGTTTTACAGCCTGTATTTGCTAGTTATGGTGAGAAGTTTTTATCTCCTAAAAAGCAAATTGCCATTGGGTTCCTAATAGCCGGAGTATCCTTGATTGCTTTTCCTTTTTTTACAAGTGAATTCTTGGTATATGGATTAATCATTATGTTTGCTGCTGGTGGTGCTTTGGTAACGCCAAACTTGTTATCAGCAGTATCATTGACATCTAAAGAAAATACAGGTAGAAATATATCCATACAAAGCTCAACAGGTAGCGTAGGTCAGATTTTAGGTCCTGTTGTAGGTACTTGGCTGATTGCAGATAGTTTTTACTATCCGTTTATTATAGCTGGATTAATAGTTATAATTTCAATTGGATTAGTCCGATTTGTCACTTAAAACTTTTAAAATTGAAATTCCAAATAAAAAAACTCGTTACAGCTTTACTTAAATATAATGAATTATAAATCAGGTGCGTAATTCGGTGCGTAATTAGAAATATATTATTTTAATTATTTGATTTTCAATAACTTAATTATTTAAAGATAGTTCCTCTTTCTCCGCTAAAACCTGTAAACAGTGCGTTTACAGGTTTTTTTATTTTATCAAAATTGCTTTAGGCCATAACCCAGCTTCACCAGTTTATATTCTAAAGCTGATTTTCAAGAAAATTTCTTCACAAAATTCATTTTTTCGTTTTCAGACTCATCCAATTTAAATATATTTCTAAATCAATTAAGCAACTTCAATATTAGTCAGAAAACCAATATGTCATGAGCAATTACCACATCAAGAATTTAGAAGAATATTTTCAGGTTTATAGAAAATCAGTCCGAGATCCTGAAAATTTCTGGGAAGAAATTGCCGAAGAAAATTTTATATGGCGCAAACGCTGGGACAAAGTACTGGAGCATGACCTCTCAAAACCTGAAGTTTCGTGGTACAAAGGTGCAAAATTGAACATCACCGAAAATTGTATTGACCGCCATTTGTATAATCGTGGCGACAAAACCGCCATCATTTTTGAACCCAATGATCCTTCTGAAAAAGCTGAACATATAACCTACAAACAACTCCACGAGCGGGTTTGCAGATTTGCAAATGTTTTGTTGGATCACGGTATAAAAAAAGGCGACAGGGTTTGTATCTATTTACCAATGATTCCTGAATTGGCAATTTCACTATTGGCTTGCGCACGTATTGGCGCCATCCACTCCGTAGTTTTTGCCGGGTTTTCTTCCACAGCACTTCACACAAGGATTAATGATTCAGACTGTAAAATGGTTATCACAAGTGATGGTTCATACCGTGGTGGTAAAACCATAGATTTAAAAGGTATTGTTGACGAAGCCTTGGAGTCCTGCCCGGGCGTGGAAAGTGTTTTGGTTGCCAAACGCATCAACAGTGAAATAACATTGAAACCAAATCGTGACAAATGGCTGCAACCTTTACTTGACGAAGCAAGCAACCAATGCGCCCCTGCAATTATGGACGCTGAGGATCCGTTGTTTATTTTGTACACTTCCGGTTCTACGGGAAAACCAAAAGGTATGGTTCACAGTACGGCGGGCTATATGGTTTATACGGCATACACTTTTAAAAACGTATTCCAATATCGCGAAAACGACGTGTTTTGGTGCACTGCAGATATTGGCTGGATTACCGGCCACAGTTATATTGTTTATGGCCCCTTGGCAAATGGTGCTACAACCCTTATGTTTGAAGGAGTTCCCTCCTATCCAGACTTTGGGCGCTTCTGGCAAGTAATTGAAAAACATAAAGTGAACCAGTTTTACACCGCTCCTACAGCTATTCGTGCTTTAGCAAAGGAACGTTTGGATTTTTCGGAAAACTATGATCTTTCTTCCCTTAAAATATTAGGAAGCGTGGGTGAACCCATAAATGAAGAAGCATGGCACTGGTATAATGACAATATCGGGAAGAAAAACTGTCCAATTGTAGATACGTGGTGGCAGACTGAAACGGGCGGCATTATGATTTCGCCCATTCCCTATTCCACGCCAACCATTCCAACCTACGCCACCTTACCTTTGCCTGGAGTGCAACCTGCACTAATGGACGAAAATGGTGAGGAGCTGAAAGGAAACTTAGTGAGTGGCCGTTTGTGCATCAAATTCCCGTGGCCAGCAATGGCGCGAACCATTTGGGGCAATCACGAACGCTATCGCGAAACCTATTTCTCTGCTTTTGAAAACAAATATTTTACTGGTGACGGTGCCCTACGCGATAGTACAGGCTACTACCGCATTACGGGGCGCGTGGATGATGTTATTATTGTATCTGGGCACAATTTGGGTACCGCACCTATTGAAGATGCAATAAACGAGCACCCAGCAGTTTCAGAAAGCGCAATTGTCGGCTTCCCGCATGATGTGAAGGGGACCGCACTTTATGGTTTTATTATTTTAAAAGAATTTGGTGAAAGCCGTTTGCACGAAAACCTTCGTAAAGAGATAAACCAGATTATCACTGAGCATATTGGCCCAATAGCCAAATTAGATAAAATTCAGTTTGTAACGGGTCTTCCAAAAACCAGAAGTGGAAAGATTATGCGCCGCATACTTAGAAAGATTGCAGAGAAGGACACCAGCAATCTAGGTGATATTACTACGCTGCTCAATCCTGAATGTGTTCAGGAGATTATGGATGGAGCAGTTTAGTTTTTGGGAATAAAAAAATCGCCATTAACTTGAAAACACAAGTGCTGTCGCGACAATTTTATTGCGAATTAAAAAATGGTTTAAAATCCTTGTCGTGTCAATGGTACATCAAAAGAACCATTTGTTACTGTGCGTAAAGTAGCACCAGTAACATCTTCAACAGCAGTAAAACTAAAAGTACCCTTTGCACGATCTGTGGTCAGTTCAGTTATATTTACGGTTCCGTGAATTTTGTTAGGATCTGGGTCTGAATAATCTGGAGCAAGCCAACCCTTTGCACTTGAGGTATCATAATTTTCAATATAGTATGCCTGATTTACGTCGGTAACCTTTAAATAGTATGTTCCCGGAACTGTCTCAGTGGGCGTATATATAAAGAAATGAATCAACCTATTGGTAGAAGTTTCTTGCCCTTTTACATAAAAGGTGTATTGTTCAGACCCAGACATATCTGTTTTCGTCAGAACTCCATTTGTAATGTCAGCTACATAATTTGTAGTAGTTGCTTCTGCTACAGTTGCAGTAAAAGTTCCAGCACCTGGAGGATTTTGAGGAGGATCTGTATCATCACTCCCACCACAGCTTATCAAAATTATTCCAATGAAAAGCGTAATTACATAAATTGATTTACCGAATGCTCTCATAAATAGTTTGGTTTTAGGAAATCTAAATTACTGATATTAATATTTCGTTTTACAAATACCTGTCTGTTTTTTTATCGGTATTTTAAAAAAAAGTAGATGCATCAAAGTATTTTAATTTTATCATTCGAACTTTTTTTAATTAAAATTTTTTAATGAATTGATAGTAAATATTTTCAGACTTTTTTTTTATTTTAAAACAATTAGCATAACTAATTATTAAGCAATACCTTAGAAGAACTAATGCTTTTGAGTTAAACAATGAAACGAAATGTGTTAATGCTTCTGGTTTCATAATGTTACTTTGGCGCAAAAAACAACTTCTTTATGAATTCCATACAGGTCAATTCTCTCCCGCTTAAAGATGTAATTCGGGACATTGCAAAGGTTTTTGACATTCCTTTTTCAGAAAATTGCGGTGAATATTTGTTAAAACTACCATCCTCTGTGGGGGAAGGCACCATAAGGGGTATCAATTTTGAAGGCGGTCTGGGACTCATTCAGTATGATTGTCTTTTCAAAGAAGATATGGAAATACATTTTGTAGTGAATAACATTCACCCTTTAAAATTTCTATATACTTTGGAAGGTATTTTAAGGCATCGTTTTGAAAATGAAGAAAACCTGCATACCATTGAACAATACCAAAACGCAATTGTGGCCAGTAGCAAAAAAAATGGGCACGTATTATTGTTTAAAGCCAATCAGAGAATAACAGTGAACAGCCTGGAAATTGAAAGGGAAAAGTTTCAGGCCAAAATGGCGTGCGACATTAATAGTCTTGACGATGAACTAGAACAACTTTTTAAAGACATTAAAGCCAAAGGCGCTTTTTATTATAGTGGGAACTACAGTTTGGGAATATCGGATCTATTGACTGGAATGCATGAGTTCACTTCTGAAAATTTTACTCGAAAGCTATTTTTGGAAGGAATGGCGTACCAAATTTTAACACACCAAATTCTACAATATCAAGATGATAAGAAAGATGAGGGCAGCCGCACACTCCTGCGTTCTTCGGAATTGAAACAAATAAATCATATATCCAGCCTTATTGAAAGCAATATTTCAGACGTTCCAACGGTAGAAAATTTAGCTAGGGAAGCTGGACTGAACATCAACAAACTTCAAGAGGGTTTCAAAAAATTGTATGGTACTACGGTAAACAATTATGTGCAAAAGGCAAGGCTTGATGCGGCTTACAATTTATTGACCAAAACCGACCTTAGCATTTCTGAAATAGTGAATGCCATCGGTTTGAGCAGCAAAAGTTATTTCTCAAAAATATTTAAGGAAAAACACAGCATCTCGCCATCAGAATTTCGAAAAAAACAACGGAACAAATAAAAACCCCAGCCAAAAAAAATTCTTGGCCGAGGTTCTATCTTCTTCATAGCAATCTTTACTCAGCTAAAGTATAAGAACAAGCTGTATTTCTTTGACTCATAAAGACAAATAATTAACCCAAAATGTTCTTTTTCAGTCTATCCATAGGTTTTAAAAATAAAAATCCTTCCGTGCAGCGAGCTCCGAAAGGATTTTACAATTGAAAAACTCTAAGTATTCAACCGCTATGCCAAAATATTAATAATCAAGCAGTTCATTTAACACAAAATATTGAAATATTAACCCAAAACCCATAATTTTCAATATATTTGCTGATTCACTAATTTTTTATATCCCCACAATAAGAAACCCCTTTCTCATTGTGTTGATTAAGGGGTTTCGCCGTATCCAAAAACAAGATACTCATTCTTTAAACCTTTCACTATTCTTCCTCCTCTTCAGGATTACGCTGGTTTTGTGGTCTGTTCTGAGGATTCCTCTGTTGACTTTGTTGTTGATTTTGAGGGTTTCTTTGGTGATTTTGATCTTGTGTGCTCATAACAATTTTATTTAAATTAATAATTCATTTTTCTTTTCACTATTAAAATTAGTTTCATCACAAACTATTTTCACACAACAAAATCTTAAAGTTTTGCAACGGGAATATTATTTAACTATCCGTTATCTTAAAACAGCATTTTGTTAGCATTCCATTAAGTATGAAGAAATAAAACAACAGTAAATTTAATACGTTAACCCTTTCTCCATAAATCAGTAGTGTTTTGTATCTTTGCGCCCTTGTTCACCAAAGCCTTTTGCCTTTTGTAGTTATGCAAATTTGGCAAGGTTAAATTTTAAATTTTGAACCATGTACACCAACGCTTTACAAGCCATTTCGCCTATTGATGGCAGATATGCCTCAAAAACAGCAAGCCTGATTCCATTTTTTTCTGAAGAAGCGCTCATCCGTTACCGCGTGCAAGTGGAAATTGAATATTTTATTGCTCTTGTAGAGCTGGATTTACCGCAGTTGCAGGGTTTTGATAGAAATCTTTTTCAGGAATTACGCAATCTTTATCTAGAATTTTCGGTTCAGGACGCTATAAGAATAAAGGAGACCGAAAAGGTTACCAACCACGATGTAAAAGCGGTTGAATATTTCATCAAAGAAAAGTTTGATGTTTTAAAACTTCAGAAGTATAAAGAGTTTATCCATTTCGGATTAACTTCCCAAGACATTAACAATACCGCCATTCCACTTTCATTGAAAGATGCCGTCAATGAGGTTTATGTGCCGCTTTTATTGGAATTAAAAAATAAGCTTAAAGCACTTTCCGATGAGTGGGCGCAGATTTCCATGCTTGCCAGAACTCACGGTCAACCAGCTTCACCAACCCGTTTGGGCAAAGAGATTGAAGTTTTTGTGGTTCGTATTGAAGAGCAGTTTGATTTAATGAACGACGTAAAGAGTGCTGCAAAATTTGGTGGCGCAACTGGAAACTTCAATGCACATAAAGTAGCTTATCCAAACATTGATTGGCGTGCCTTTGGGAAAAAATTTGTGCAAGATACTCTCGGTTTGCACCACTCCTTCCCTACCACGCAGATTGAGCATTATGACCATATGGCTGCACTTTTTGATTGCCTAAAAAGAATCAATAATATTTTGATTGATTTAGATCGTGATATTTGGACCTACGTTTCAATGGATTATTTCAAACAAAAAATAAAAGAAGGCGAAGTAGGTTCAAGCGCAATGCCACACAAGGTAAACCCCATAGATTTTGAAAATAGTGAAGGAAATCTCGGAATTGCAAATGCACTTTTTGAGCATCTTTCGGGAAAACTTCCTATAAGCAGGTTGCAGCGCGACCTTACCGACAGTACAGTTTTACGAAACATTGGTGTTCCTATTGGGCACACGCTTATCGCCTTTCATTCAACTTTAAAAGGATTGAACAAATTATTGCTGAACGAAGTGAAATTTGCTGAAGACCTTGAAAATAATTGGGCAGTTGTGGCTGAAGCAATCCAAACTATTCTTCGCCGTGAAGGGTATCCAAACCCCTATGAAGCTTTAAAAGGATTGACACGTACCAATGAAAAGATAAACCAAACTTCTATTGCGAATTTCATTGAAACCCTGGAAGTGCCGGAAAGCGTAAAACAAGAAATGCGAAACATTACACCCGGAAACTACACGGGAATTTAGTTTTTAAATAATAAAAAAGGCTTCAACCACAATTAGGAAGAAGCCTTTTTTGACTATTAATCAACTAATTTAATCTTTAAAAATTTCTCCGAAGCCTTCAAATTTGGAGACATCCAAATCGCCCCGTTCGGCAGACTTCATTAATTTCAGCATTTGGTCTGGGCGCATATTTTCTCCCAACAACCTGAAAACCGCAAATCCACGTTTATCATCACTCGCAAAAACGATTACCTCATTAATAGCATCTTCTTCACCAGTATATTTTAAAGTGGCATCCCAGTCGTTACTTTTTATACGGGTCAATTCTTTGTACTGCTCTTGATCTAAGATTGATTTTAATTCTTGTCTTTCTTTTTCATAATCAGCCGTATCCCCCATTTTTATAGGATAAGCAACTACATTCACTTTTTTTAATGTGTTGAGAATATCTTTTTCTTCTTGTGAAAAGTTGCTGTTTCTTCCTTGAAGCAAGCTGGCTGCAACGTCCATTTTTATAAATTTATCGTCGTCTTGTTTTTCTACCAAATACTTCTGCAACGATTTATCACTACAGGAAACCACAGCCATTGCACCTAAAATTAAGGCCAAAAAATATTTTAGAAGTGTCATCATTACTGCTTTTTCTTTTTGTCAATATTTTTCAATTGTTCGCTACCAGGAACTTTTAAATCTTCTGTCAGTTTTGAAATCTGCTTCAAATCTATATTCCCTGTAATGCTCATGATTATTGTCGTCGGTTTTCCGTCCACCATTCCGTCTAAGTGCATCAATAGTTCACTAACGAAGTTTTCGTTTTTACCTTCTTTGCTGTAGAATTTGATGTTTTTACCATCTTCTTTTACGCGCATCAATTCACCTAAATTCTTTGAGGTTGAAATGTATTTTGCAACAGCAGCATCCATGTTTTTTGCCACGGCAGGATTGTCTGTGGTAAAAATTTTGATGTTTTCCAAATCGTTGACCATTTTAAGGTATGCTTGTGCTTCGGGATCTGAGGAGTTTAAATCCATCTTGCTCAAAAGTTTGAACATATTTTTGGTTACCACTACCGAGGTTACATCTTTTTCGTTTTCAAAGGAATCAAAAGCGTTTTGTGCCCAAGAAACCATCGGCGCTATTGCCAGTGCTAGTAATATTGCTATTTTTTTCATCGTTTATTATTTATTGTTTGTTATTGTCTATTTTCTTTATTTAAAAAAATCTTATTCAAAAATCTTATCCTTCGTTATTGCAAATTGTTTCACGAACGTGAGCTGTTCTGCCCCTTTGTTCAGATTTTCCGAAAGTAGCATCATTGCGTTTTTACTTTTTTCAAAAGCTGCCAAGGCTTCTTTCTCTTCTTGCGTATAGTGCGGTTGTGAAAAATAAAAGCTTCCCACTCCAAAAGCAACAACCAACATTGCAGCTGCGGAATACCACCAAGCTTTAAAGGTTTTTGGTTTACTTTCAGGTAGTTTGAACGCTCTGCTTGTGCGCTCTGCCCTTGCATTTTTCAGTCCCACAAAGATTGGTTGATACTGAACCAAATCATCCGCAACAGTTTCATTGTTGAAATAGTCCTGCAATGTCTTTTCTTCTTCAAGACTGGTGGTGCCTTCAAAATAGGCGTCCAGTAAAATTTTTATATTAGCCAATTCCATAATTATATTGTTTAATCATTTCGTCCCTAACTGTTTTTCGTGCACGGGAAAGTGCTACTCGTACTGCTGTTTCATTACTGTCCAGCATTTTTGCAATTTCTGAGAATTCAAACGCTTCCACATCCCGAAGTTGAAGTATTATTTTTTGCTGTTCAGGCAAAGTTTCCATTATTTTAAAGACCAATTCAACACCATCATTCGCTTCAATATTTTTTTCAATGTTTTCTGAAGTTTGATAATTGCTGTGTACTATTTTTAAATTTGAAGCCTGTTTCGATTTCAATCGATCCAAACAATAATTTTTGGTCATCGTGATTGCAAATGCTTCTGGGTTTTTATAGTTTTCAATACTTTCTTTTCCGTTCCACAATTTTAAAAACACTTCTTGCACGGCATCTTCAGCTTCATCTTTGGAAACCAATATTCTTTTGGCCAAACGATAGAGTCTATCCTTAAAGGGTATTATTAAAGCAGTAAATTCGGTTTTGTCCATTTTGGTGGTTGTGGTTTTCCGGCTTCTATTTAAATGACGAATGATGCCTATTTTTGTTACATTACATTTTTAAAAGGATTAAAAAATGGAGAACCAAGAGACAGATAAGAATGAAAAAATCTTCTTTTAAATATTCACTTGTCTATTTCCAATAATTCTTGTTCTATTTCAAACGAATTCATTTTAAATCATTTGAAATAATTTCACCTAAAAAACATATTTTTACCTTTACAATATAATCCCTAATTTACCTGTTTTAATTCTATACATTTAAAAAAAACCTTCTTATGTTAAGAAAAATTTTTATTCCCCTTTTGGCTATTTCCATACTTTTTGTTTCCTGTTTTGAAGATATGGATGACAATATCCAACCCGCTTCAACACTTGATATCCAAAATTTTATATACAGAGGATTAAACTATTATTATCTATACAAAGCCGATACCCCCGAACTTGCAAATGATGCTTTTTCAAGCCAAGGAGAACTTGATAGTTTTCTAAATAATTACGATTCTCCCGAAGCGTTGTTTGATTATTTGTTGTCACCACAAGATCGCTTCAGTGCACTATTCAGTGATTTTAGAGTTATTGAGGATGCGCTGAGCGGAATTAGCTTAAGCAATGGTATGGAGTTTGGCCTAGTGTACTATCCGGATAACAGCAATAATGTTTTTGGTTATGTGCGTTACGTTTTGCCAAATACAGATGCCGAAGCACAAGGTTTAAAGCGCGGGGATTTGTTTACTACTATTGATGGGCAACAAATAAACGGTCAAAACTATATAGATTTACAAACCCCAAACAGTTATACCATTGGTTTGGCCACTTATGATGGTACAAATTTTATCCCCACGGGTGAAACTGCTCTTTTAAACAAAACCCAATACAATGAAAACCCGGTATATAAAGTAAAAACATTTGATATAAACGGTGAAAAAATTGGCTATTTAATGTACAATGGTTTTATTACGGATTATGAAACACAATTAAATAATGCCTTTGCTCAATTTAAAGCTGAAGGTGTTACCAATCTTGTGTTGGACCTTCGCTATAACGGCGGGGGATCTGTTGAAACAGCAACAGATTTGGCCAGTATGATTACTGGGCAGTTTAATGGACAGGTTTTTTATAAGGAATTTTGGAATGCCGATCGACAAGCGGCAAACGCATCAGATGGGCTTTTTGATAGTTCTATTAGCAATGGCTCGGCTATAAACAGTCTTAACTTGAACAATATTTATGTTTTGACCACACAAAGAACTGCTTCCGCCAGTGAATTGGTTATAAACGGCCTAAACCCTTATATAAATACAGTTCAAGTTGGCGATACCACTACAGGAAAATTTCAAGCCTCATTTTTACTTTATGATGCTCCAGCACCTAGTTTTAGCAGACAGGAAGCAGATCCATCACATTATTACGCAATGTTGCCATTGGTGTTCAAAACCGCTAATGCCGCAGGAAACACCGATTATGGCGATGGATTGTTTCCACAGATCGCTCTAAAGGAAAATTATTTTGACTTAGGCCAATTGGGTGATGAAAACGAACCTCTTCTAGCCGCTGCCCTTTTCGAGATTGCCGGAAGACCTTTTAATGGGAAAAAAGATTTCAAACCATTGAAAGAGATTTCTGATAGCAATGCAAATTCTCCAATTGATGGAAAAATGATTGGGAATTAACTGTTCAATAATCAATTCATAGTAAAAAAAGAGTCCATTAAACTTTTAAATTTAATGGACTCTTTTTTTTTGAATTTCAGAAGCGTTTATTCGTTGAAATAAATTCCACCTGGAACAATACCAGTTTGGAAATCTTGAATTTGTTGATTATTAGATAAATCATAGATTACCAATGAACCTTTGCTCGCAAAATCCTTTGCGTCAGCTGCATAAAGCTTTCCTTCTTTTGCTTGAAGGGTATAAAAATTTCCATCAATAATATCTGCTCCCGGTAAAGAGATAGAAGTTGTATCCACCTTATATACCTTGCCATCAAGATTATAGAACAGATTGGTCCCATCCAATGTCAAACTACTTGGATGCTGTGTGGATCCAAAAGAAAATGTTTGTGAAACCTGACCTGTTGCCATATCTACTTTCACGAGTGAGCCAGCAGTTTCAGCTCCAGTATAGCTTGGGTTTCCACCGCAAAGCACATATAAATTATTTCCTGAGACTACCATAGAATTGGGAACATCGCCAACGGTAATCGTGCTTTCAACGCTATTTCCAGAAATTACCGAAATTAAATTATTCTGTCCATAGCCTCCTTGGTGCGCTACATAAACTTTATTGTTGGCTGCTAATATTCTTTCTGGTCCAAAAGACACTGGAATTGTTGCCGAAATAGAATTGTTTCTTAAATCTAGAACAGCAACGTAGTCATCTGCATTATTATTTGGATCTCCCCAATTACTCACATAGCCTTTGTTACCACTCACAGACACAAAATAACGCGGATTGTCCAATCCAGTTGTTATGGAATCTACACTTTCAAAAGTATAACGGTTTGCTATTACAATTTTTTGTGAATTGCTTACCACAATGTAAGCGTTGTCATCATTAAAACCCATAGACTGCACGATATTACCCAAAGCGCTTCCATTCACATTTCTGTAAATGTTTTGCGCCACTGTGCTATAATCATCAGATACATAAGTAATAGTACCGCTGCCATTGTTAAATGGACCTTCATTTGTAATCAAAATACCTTTTGCAAAAGCTGCGGGAACATATTCTGATTGGGTGTTATCATCATCACTACTACAAGCAACAATTAGCAAAGCCGTAAAGCACATAAAAATTATTTTTTTCATCGTTTTCATTTTGTTATATATTAAAGTTTAAGAATATTTGAATATTTCTGGACGGCATGGGCCTATAAGCTACGTTTTCATAATAGACATTAAAAGCATTTTTAATCTTTCCACCAAAAGTTATATTTGGGTTGAACGGTAATGTGTATTGCAGACCAAGATTAAAAACGGTATAACTATCCACTCTTTCAGTATTGTCAGTGGCTGTATATGCTTCACCATTGAACAATCCTTGAGCATAAACTGAAAAGTGCTTAAATTCATACGTTATTGAACCAGCTGCTTTGTGAAAAGGCACATAAATTAGCTGCTTTTCAATTTCCAAATCTTCCGCTTTGGTGTATGAATAATTTAGGTTAAAATCCAAAGATTGTTTACCGTTGAATTTTAAATAATATCCAAGAGCAGCCTCAATACCATAATTTCTAGTCTTGCTGATGTTTATTGGTTGCCACAGACCGCCATTTCCCGGAACCCACTTTATTAAATCTTCCGAAGAAATATAATAGCCAGCAACATCAGCTTTAAGCTCTCCAAGTGAAAACTCTTGTCCAAGTTCTAATTGATATGAAGTTTCCGGCTGTAAATCTAAATTTCCGCCTGCATACCAATACAAATCATTAAATGTGGGCACACGATAATTTTTTGATCCATTCAGGCGAAGTGCATAATTTTTTGAAACTTTATATTTCGCATCAGCAGAAAAGAGAAATGGATTTTCAAAATCATTCAAAAACTCTTGACGAAGATTGATTCCGTAATTGAAATTTTCTGAAAGTTTATGGTTCATCAATATAACGGCCACCAAGGTTCTTCGGAAATTTTCCCCTACATTGTCACCCTTGGCATCAACATAAATATATTCAACCTTTCCGTTTACTCGCAGTTTTTTTTGAAGCAAAACTTCTGCCTGAAACGCTCCAATAAAAGTATTTGCTTTCCCTCCGGTATTAAATGACTTTTCACTGTTCGGGAAATAATTGTACTGTTCAAAAAGATGGGCAACGCTCCCTTTTGTATTGAAAATGCCCACTTTTTGCTGTAACTGCCAAATATTTCGGGTGTTTATATCTTTATAAGCGTCTTTTCCAATTGTGTTCAGACTACCAGAAAAGTTTCGGTCGTTATAGGTATATTCCGAATTCCAAGTAGCAACGCCGCGTTTCAGCTTTCTTGCCTCGTTCACTTTTGCCGTAAAACGTACAAATTGCCCGTGATTGTTCTTTTTATTTTTTCCAACATAGTCATAATCATTTTCAGAGCCAATAAAATCCACGCCTACATTCAGATAATGATCGCCCCAAGTTTGTGTAGTACTTGCATTTCCGCCAAAGGTTGAAAAGCTTCCATACTGTAATCCAAACTGAGTTGTATCAATTTTTTTGAAGGAATACCCATTGTTCAAATGAATACTTCCGCCCACGGCACCGCTTCCGTATTGCACGCCTCCGCCACCGCTTCTTATAGCTATTTCGTCATAGTTTAATGGTGAAATTGTGTTGAAGTCTGTTTGACCGGTAAATACGGAATTAATGTTTATTCCATTCCAAATAACAGCTGTTTGCGCAGCATTTGTACCTCGGAAGGATGGCGATGAAACCATTCCGAAACCGTTTTCCTTAAAATAGATTGATGTATTGTAACGAAGCGTTTCGGTAAGCGAAGTAGCATTTCTTTCTATGATAGAATCGTTCAGTTTTTCAAGCTTAAAACCTTTTGAAAAATGGACAAGTTTAGCATCTGTCAGAATTACTTCCGGCAACTGCTGAATGCTGTCCAATTGTGCATAAACAGAAGTAGTGCACAGGAAAAAAATAAAAATAATATGGAAACCGTTTCGCTTCATAATTCAACCTTTATCCCGAAAGTTTGATGATTTTATGTTATAAATCTGGCAGGTCTCCTGGCTTGTCTTTTGTGCTACCTTCCCATCCGCAAAAGCGAACAGTGGTTTTGAAGTTGCACGCCCGAAAATAACTCGGGACGACTCACAGTTGCGGGAACAGCTTCGGTTTTTAACCGAATTCCCTTTTAAGAGCGTTTTCCATTGTGGAAATTCACTCACCAAAATTCATTGCAAAAATAGAATTTAAATACTAGCTCACCCAAACAAAACCATTATTTTTGAGGATGCAAAAAATGGTTTTACTTTTTATTTTTTTCTCTGTTTTAGTTTCCTGCAAAAACAATAACTCCAACCACCCCGAAGAAACTAGAATCCTTCAAAAAGAATCGTTGGAAATTAAATACGCAAAAGGCTTTGAAATCAATTCTTTTGAAGGTTACAAAACTATCACGCTAAAAAATCCCTGGCCAGGAACCAGCAAGACTTTTAAATATGCTTTGGTAAAAAAAAATACTTCCCTTCCAAATCGTGAAAGCTATGATGCCGTTGTTGAAGTTCCTTTAAAACGAATTGTAGTCACTTCAACCACACATATTCCTTCTTTGGAAATGTTGGGAAAAACCGAAGCATTGGTAGGGTTTCCGGGTCTGGATTATATTTCTTCCGAAAAAACGCGACAAAGAATTTCTGAAGGTAAAATTAAAGAGCTCGGCAAAAATGAAGACATAAACACTGAAATATTAATTGATTTAGCGCCCGATGCGGTTATAGGATTTGCAATTGACGGCAATAACTCAACCTTCGCAACTATTGAAAAAACTGGAATTCCAGTGCTATACAATTCAGATTGGACGGAAACATCACCGTTGGGTAAAGCAGAATGGATAAAATTTTTCGGAGTACTTTTCGACAAAGAAAAAGTAGCTGACAGTATTTTTCAATCTATTGAATCAGAATATTTTCTAGCAAAAAAAATTGCATCTAAAGCTAAAAGCACACCAACAGTAATAAGCGGCGCAATGTATAAGGACGTGTGGTATATGCCGCAAGGCGACAGTTGGGGAGCAAAGTTTATTATTGATGCCAACGGCAATTATCTTTGGAAAGACGAGCAAGGAACGGGAAGTTTATCCCTAAGTTTAGAGTCAGTTTTGGAAAAAGGTAACGAAGCCGAAGTTTGGATTGGACCAGGACAATTCACCACTTTAGACGAAATGAAAAATGCAAACAACGCCTATGCCCAATTTGCGGCTTTTAAATCTGGAAATGTATATTCCTATAGTCTAAAAAAAGGTAAAACCGGAGGCATAATTTATTTTGAATTGGCTCCAAACAGACCAGACTTAGTATTAAAAGATCTCATAAAAATACTTCACCCGGAATTATTTTCCAATCACGAACTTTACTTTTTTGATAAATTGCAATAATGCAAACTTCGCAAACATACCGACTTCAATTTGCAGGGCTTTCTTTGGTGCTGATTGCTGTGTTTTTGGTTAATTTGAGTGTAGGTTCAGTTTCCATTCCACTAAAAGAAATTTTTTCAGCATTTATTGGGAAAGGTGCATCTAAAGAAACTTGGCAATACATTTTGATTGATTACAGGCTGCCGAAAGCCATTACGGCAATGTTAGCAGGCGGCGGATTGGCCATTTCAGGCTTATTGATGCAAACACTTTTTAGAAATCCATTGGCGGGACCTTTCGTTTTGGGGTTGAGCAGTGGCGCAAGTCTAGGCGTTGCCATTTTAATTTTGGGCGCAAGTGCATTTGGAGGATTTTTTGGAACAATGCTTTTAAGCCAATGGAGCTTGGTAATTGCCTCTGCCTTGGGCAGTTTTTTGGTCCTTTTAGCAGTTTTGGCTATAACCTTCAGAATAAAAGACACGATGGCTATTTTGATAATCGGCTTGATGTTTGGCAGTGTAACAACTGCAGTGGTTTCAGTCCTATCCTATTTCAGCAATGCGGAACAACTGCAACAATACATTTTTTGGTCTTTCGGAAGTCTGGGAAATCAATCCTGGCAAGGTGTTTTAATTTTGGGAATTTGCTTTTTGGCGGGCTTGGCACTAAGTGTTTTCAGCAGTAAATCATTGAACGCATTACTTTTAGGAGAAAATTATGCCAAAAGTATGGGACTTCACATAAAACGGACCACTTTTATAATCATTCTTGCAACCAGCATTCTGGCGGGAAGCATTACGGCTTTTGTCGGCCCAATTGCCTTTGTTGGTTTGGCTGTGCCACATTTGGTAAGGCAATTTTACAAAACCTCAAACCATTTGGTTTTATTACCCGCTGTGTTACTTTGTGGCAGTTTGCTTATGTTAATTTGTGATACTGTAGCGCAGTTGCCGTTCAGTGAATATACATTGCCAATAAATGCAATTACATCATTAGTTGGCGCTCCAGTTGTAATCTGGTTGTTGGTCAGAAAACGCAAACTTTTCTTTTAATGGCTTCAGAAGAAAGACATATCATTTTAGAAACCCAAGACTTATCTGTGGGTTATTCCAATAAAAAGGTTGATTCCGTTATTGCACAAAAAATTAATTTTTCTATTGTGAAAGGTGAGTTAGTGGGACTTGTGGGCGCAAACGGAATTGGAAAATCTACACTATTGCGTACGCTGACTGGAATGCAAAATCCATTAAGCGGTGAAGTTTTTTTAAACGAAAAAAAAATAAAGGAATATTCATCCTTTCAACTGGCAACACAATTGAGTGTGGTTTTGACTGAAGCTCCAGCTTCCAAAAATCTTTCTGTTCTGGAAATGATTTCTTTGGGAAGACAACCTTATACAAACTGGATCGGTTCACTTTCCGATGAAGACCAAAAAGCTATACATTTTGCTTTGGAAGCTACCGAGACCACTTCCCTAGCCCACCGAAAGTGTTTTGAACTAAGCGACGGTCAAATGCAGCGTGTTGCAATTGCAAGAGCGTTGGCACAGGACACGCCAATTATAATTTTGGATGAGCCTACAACCCATTTAGATATTTATCATCGTGCTTATGTACTGAAACTGCTGAAAAAGCTAGCTACAGAAACACGCAAAACCATCTTCTTTTCAACGCACGAAATTGATTTGGCAATTCAGCTCACGGACAAAATGTTGGTGATGGCCAAAAACGAAACTTACTTTGGCGAACCCTGCAAGCTGATTGAAGCTAGAAGATTTGATGCGCTTTTTCCTAAAGAAACCATAGATTTTGATGGAAAAACCGGGCGTTTTACCATTAGGAAATAAATATATTTAAATAAAAACTTATTGCAATGAACGAAACTTTTCTATTCCTTTTACTTGCTGCAATCTGTCTATTAATTGGAGCATTTATAGGCAATTTAATTTCCCGATTAAAAAACAAAACCGAAACCAGCAAACTAGAGGAACGGCTTGAAAATGCCCAATTTCAAATAGAAAAACTAGACGAGCGGTACAATATTTTAACAGCTGAAAAAGAAAAGATAAGAGATGAGAAAGAACATTTAAACATTCAACTTTCAAAGCAAAGTGCTGAATATAATTCATTGTATGCTGAACTTGAAAAGGAAAAAGAGCGGTTCAAAAATTTTGAAAAGGATTTTGAGGACAAGTTTTCGATTTTGGCCGATAAAATTTTGATTGATAAAACAGCGAAATTCACCGAATCAAACAAAGAAAATATTGAGGGAATTCTAAAACCTTTAAACCAAAAAATTAAGGATTTTGAAGAAAAAGTTGGAAAGAACAATATAGATTTTGTGAGAACACACGCCGAACTTGGCAAGCAATTGCAATATTTGAACGAGCAGAATATTAAAATAAGCCAAGAGGCAGATAACTTAACCAAAGCATTAAAAGGCGATTCAAAGATCCAGGGAAATTGGGGCGAAATGATTTTATCGCGAGTTTTGGAAGAGTCAGGATTGGAAAAAGGACGCGAATATACCATTCAGGATAGCCACGACAATCCTGATGGTGGCAGACTGCAAACCGACGTTATTATTCATCTGCCAGACGGCAAGAAGATGATTATAGACAGCAAGGTTTCGTTGACTGATTTTGAACGTTATGTTTCCGAAGATGATGAAAACCTGAAAAGCCTTTATCTAAAAAAACATATCGATTCCATAAAAAAACACATACTTACCCTTAGCGAAAAAAAATATTATCACGCCATAAACGAGAGCCCAGATACCATTTTTATGTTCGTGCCCATTGAGCCTGCTTTTGCCATAGCTGTTGCAAACCAGAAAAATCTGTATCAAGAAGCTTTCAAAAGAAAAGTTATGATAGTAACACCTTCTACGCTTTTGGCGGCATTGCGATTGGTAGAAAATCTTTGGGAAAATGATAACCAAAAGAAAAACACCCTCGAAATTGCCACAGAAGCTGGTAGGCTTTATGATTCCTTTGTTGGACTATTGGAAGAGCTAAACAAAATTAAAAGACAATTGGGAACGGTTCAAGGTTCTTTTGACAATGCTTTAATTAAGCTTGAAGGAAAAGGAAACCTTGTGAAAAGGGTTGAAAAATTGCGAAAACTTGGTGCAATTACCAGCAAAAATATAGATC
The DNA here is from genome assembly GCF_046352995.1 of Aequorivita nionensis. Lineage (GTDB taxonomy): Bacteria > Bacteroidota > Bacteroidia > Flavobacteriales > Flavobacteriaceae > Aequorivita > Aequorivita nionensis. The sequence continues at coordinate 3,251,781 of NZ_CP130281.1, forward strand.
AAAAACTATTGAAAAATACTGATGAAAACAATCTTACTAAAAATTAAGATATTCTTCTGTTTTTTCTATATTGCCGATTATAAACTTAGCAATATATACTATAATGAGATTTAAATTACTTCTCCTAACTATTTTAGCAACAGGCTTTAATGCTTTTTCACAAACTTCTTTTGAGCCGGGTTATATCACTTTTACAAACGGAACAACAACCAATTGTTTGATTAAAAACGAAGATTGGAAGGGAGGACCTCGAAATTTTGAATATAAAATTGACGAGAATTCAGAAGTTAAAATTGGAAGTGTTCTGAACGTAAAAGAATTTGGCTCCTCTGAAAATTTTAAATATATAGCAGCAACATTGCCAGTTGAACAATCCAGTGATAAAGTTGGTAACTTAACAGAGGACAGAAATCCTATTTTTAAAGAAGAAAGTCTCTTTTTGAAAGTACTAGTAGAAGGCAATGCATCGCTCTACTACACGCTTAAAGAGACTAACAATCGTTTTTTCTATAAAATGAATGACGGCAAGATTGAACAACTTATCTATAAACGTTATATAACATCTAATAAAGAGATTGCAAAAAACAATAGATACAAACAGCAGCTTGCCACAGATTTTGTTTGTTCAAAATCCCAAAATCCAAATTTTGATAAATTAGAATATAAACAATCCAGCCTTATAAGTAGTTTTAAAAATTACAATGCCTGTATAGGTTCAGAAGCGGTGACTTATAAGAATAAGGATTATGAGTATGGATTTAATTTGAGTCTGCGGCCCGGAGTAACTTTCGGCGCTGCCTCTGTCTTAAAAGCTGGAGATGAAAAAATAAATTTTGACAGCAAAACTGGATTTAGAATTGGATTGGAAGCGGAATATATTCTCCCTTTCAACAATGGCAAATGGGCAATATTCATTGAGCCAACCTATAGAAATTACAATGCTGAAAAAGAAGTAGTTTATGTGGATTTTTTCACTATAAAAAAGACAACGCTAATTACTGTAGAATATAACTCTGTGGAACTCCCCATTGGTGCGCGCTATTATATGTTTTTAAACAAAAAATCTGCTTTATATGTAAATGCGGCAGTTCTTATTGATGCTTCTGTGTTGGACTCAAAAATAGAATCAAGCAATGAAGATAGCTATGATTTGGATATAAAGGCTGATGCCGCCTTAGCTCTAGGTTTTGGATTCAAATTTAAAAATAAATACAGTTTAGAGGCTAATTACCATTCCCCTAGAAATATTTCCAACTACCTGAACGTAAGTTCATCTTATCAGTCATTTTCTTTGATTGCTGGTTATAACTTTTTATAGAAATGGTGAACTATTTGACTATTTTTATTGAATGAAAAAAGTCCTCTTCATTATACTCGGAAGTCTTTTGGCACTCTATCTGCTTTACTTCGCATTTGTATATTATGTACCCTACAGCGAAGGAACTAGAGCGGGAGAGCTAATTAAGTTTAGCCATCGCGGAGTAGTTATTAAAACTTGGGAAGGGGAAATAAGCCAAGGCATAAGCGGCGCACAAATTTTTTCGTTTTCCGTATTGGATCAAGATGAAGAAGTGATTGAAAAATTAAAAGAATACCAAGGCAGTTATGTAAAAGTGGACTATATAGAGCGCTTTGCTACTTTTGCAATTTGGGGTGAAACCAAGTATTTTATAACAGCTGTAGAGCAAGAAAACTCTCCCCACATAAAAAAATATTAAATGAGCGATATTCATAAACATATTGAAGAATCGCAAGTGACTATTTCAGAATTGATGTTACCATCTCATGCAAATTTTGGCGGTAAAATTCACGGTGGCTATATTTTGTCTCTCATGGACCAAATTGCTTTTGCTTGTGCAGCAAAGCACAGTAAACACTATTGCATTACTGCCTCTGTAGATACCGTAAACTTCTTAAAACCAATTGAAGTTGGCGAATTGGTGACCCTAAGAGCTTCTGTAAATTATGTGGGCAATACCTCAATGATTGTCGGAATTCGTGTTGAGGCCGAAAATATTAATACGGGAGCAATAAAACATTGCAATTCTTCTTATTTTACAATGGTTGCAAAAGATGAGAACGGCAATGGAATGAAAGTACCCGGATTAATCTTAGATTCAAAAATAGAAATAAGACGGTTTTTGAAAAGCGCTTCGCGTTTGGCTTTAAAAAAACAAGGAAAATTCCACGAAACCAACTTTGAAGTAGAAAAACATTTACATGAATTAAAGAAATACAACGTAATTTTAGCTTATAAAGGCTATAAATTAGATTAGCTTTAAAAACTATTTTTTAGCAATTTTCAAAGTGGTTTGCATATTTTTTGAAGTAACTTTTACGAAGTATAATCCGCTGTTCAATCTACTCATATCAACTTGAGTTAGAACACCCGATCCTTTTCCTTCTGAAACCAAGGTTCCCAAAACATTATAAATTTCGTAACTGTCAATTTTAAAAATCGAAGATATGGTCAGTTCATTCTTTACTGGATTGGGATAGAAATTAAGATTTTTTATAAATTTTTCCTCTGTAGAAAGCTTGCTAACCACCGTAACCTTACCATGCATTGATGGATGAGAATCATTTTGATATTCGGTAACGCCTGTTTTTAAAAATGTAAATGAAAAATCAGTATTTACCCCTTTTAAAGTTCCACTATCAAATATTTCAGTTCCATTCGGAATACTGGTTACACTTTTTTGTGAAGCATCAGCCCAAGTCCAAAGCACTGTATCTCCCACTTCAATTGTTGGACTGGCCACAGATTCATTAACCCCTTGTCCCCAAGCAATTTCAACAACATTCTGCGCAGTGAGAATGTTCATTGTAATAAAAAATAAGAACAAAGTAATTTTTTTCATAAATGAATGGTTAAGTAGGTTTACAATCTAATTTACGAAAAAAAAATAAAAAATCCATTTAAAAGTGGCATCATCATTTTATTTGCTCAAATACATTTTCCTTCTTGCGTATAAATCGTAAAAGGCATCATCCTTTAAACTATCAATAAACAATATACTTTCGCCGGTACTTTTCATTTCCGGACCCAATTGTTTGTTTACGTTCGGGAATTTATTGAAACTAAATACTGGTTGTTTGATTGCAAACCCTTCCAACTTCGGCTTAAAGTTGAAATCGGTCACTTTATTATGACCCAACATTACTTTTGTAGCGTAGTTCACATAAGGCTCTCCATAAGCTTTCGCAATAAAAGGAACCGTACGGGAAGCTCGGGGATTGGCTTCAATTATATAAACCATATCGTCTTTTATGGCGAATTGGATATTTATCAATCCAACGGTTTTCAGCGCTTTTGCAATTTTAAAAGTGTGATCTTTTATTTGTTGCATCACAAATTCGCCAATATTGAAAGGTGGCAACGTAGCATTTGAATCTCCCGAATGGATTCCGCAAGGTTCAATATGTTCCATTATTCCAATGATGTAAACATTTTCTCCATCACAGATTGCGTCGGCTTCGGCTTCAATTGCACCATCCAAATAATGATCTAGCAACAATTTGTTATTCGGAATTTTACGAAGTAAATCAACAACGTGTTCTTCCAATTCCTTTTTATTGATCACGATTTTCATTCCTTGGCCACCCAAAACATAGGAAGGACGAATTAAAAGCGGAAAATCCAATTGGTCGGCAAGTGCCAAGGCTTCTTCCGTAGTTTCAGCCACACCAAATTCTGGATAAGGAATATTGTTTTCTTTCAAAAGTGTGGAGAAACTCCCGCGATCTTCGGCAAGATCTAACGATTTGTATGTTGTACCGATAATTTTTATTCCGTACCTATCAAGCTTTTCAGCAAGTTTTAAAGCTGTTTGACCACCCAACTGAACGATAACGCCTTCGGGCTTTTCATGACGGATGATGTCGTAAATATGTTCCCAAAAAACAGGTTCAAAATAAAGTTTGTCTGCAACGTCAAAGTCTGTGGAAACGGTTTCGGGATTACAGTTAATCATTATGGTTTCGTAACCACATTCCGCAGCAGCTAGAACGCCGTGAACGCAGCAATAATCAAACTCGATGCCCTGCCCTATTCTATTTGGGCCAGAACCTAGGACAATAATTTTTTTCTTTTCGGTAACAATACTATCGTTTTCTGAATACGGTTTTTGGCCTTCAAGCTGCATTTCATTTTCAAAAGTGGAATAGTAATAAGGTGTTTCCGCCTTAAATTCCGCAGCGCAGGTATCAACCAATTTATAAACGCGCTGGATGTTCATTTCCTCGCGTTTTTTATACACTTGGCTTTCCAAACATTTCAGCATATGCGCAATCTGTCGGTCACCGTAGCCTTTTTGTTTTGCTTCCAACAATAATTCCCTCGGAAGGGTTTCCAAAGTAAATTTTGAAATTTCCTTTTCCAAAAGAAATAACTCTTCATATTGGCGAAGAAACCACATATCAATTTTTGTTATTTCGTGGATTCTGCTTAGCGGAATGCCAATCTGGATTGCATCATAAATTACGAAAACCCGGTCCCAACTTGCATTTTTCAGCTTGTCGAGAATCTGTTCGTAATTGGTATAACTTTTTCCGTCCGCGCCAATTCCATTTCGTTTAATTTCAAGAGATTGTGTGGCTTTATGTAATGCTTCTTGAAAAGAACGGCCTATGCCCATTACTTCTCCAACGGATTTCATTTGAAGTCCTAAAGTTCTATCAGACCCTTCAAATTTATCAAAATTCCAACGTGGGATTTTTACGATTACGTAATCCAAAGTTGGTTCAAACAAAGCCGAAGTTGATTTTGTTATTTGGTTGTTCAATTCGTCCAACCTATAGCCAATAGCCAATTTTGTAGCGATTTTTGCAATTGGATAACCAGTTGCTTTTGATGCCAAAGCGGAAGAACGTGAAACACGTGGGTTAATTTCAATAGCGATAATTTCTTCATCTTCGTCTGGACTTACAGCAAACTGAACATTACAACCACCCGCAAAATCACCAATACTGCGCATCATTAGAATGGCCATATCACGCATTCTTTGGAAAGTGCGATCATTTAGCGTCATTGCAGGTGCAACGGTTATAGAATCTCCAGTATGGATTCCCATTGGATCCATATTTTCAATGGTACAGATAATAACAACGTTATCGTTATTATCGCGAAGCAATTCAAGTTCATATTCCTTCCAGCCCATCATCGCCTTGTCTATCATCACTTCGTGAATTGGGGAAATTTCCAGTCCATGTGATAATAATTCATCAAAATCTTCTTCTTTATAAACAATAGAAGCACCGGCGCCTCCCAAAGTATAGGATGCTCTAATAACCAAAGGAAACCCGAATTCCTGAGCTATTTCTTTTCCTTGAAGGTAAGAATTTGCGGTAGCCTGAGGAGCCATACCAACACCTATTTCTTCCATCAATTTCCTAAACTTTTCGCGATCTTCAGTAATGTTTATTGCGTCAATATCTACACCTATCAACTTGACCCCGAAATCTTTCCAAATTCCTTTTTCATCTGCTTCAATACATAGGTTTAACGCTGTTTGTCCACCCATTGTTGGCAATACAGCATCAATCTGCGGATGCTCCTTCAATATTTTTACAATAGATTTTGTGGTAAGCGGTAACAGGTAAATATGATCGGCCATAGAAGGATCGGTCATAATGGTTGCTGGGTTACTGTTAATCAAAATGGTTTCTATTCCATCTTCACGCAAAGAACGTAGTGATTGTGATCCGGAATAGTCAAACTCACATGCTTGGCCAATAACAATAGGGCCTGAGCCAATAATTAGAACTGATTTAATTGAAGGGTTTTTAGGCATTTTTTTTACTTTTTCGGTGTCGCAAAATTACGACGCATTAGGGTATAAAAAAAAGGTGTTGCTTAGTTAAACAACACCTTTTATATAAAATTTATCAACATTATTTTTTGTGACGGGATTCAGAAGATACAGAAAGTCTCTTTCTACCTTTCGCTCTGCGGGCAGCCAATACTTTTCTTCCGTTTACAGAAGCCATACGCTCTCTAAAACCGTGTTTGTTTCTTCTTTTTCTTTTTGATGGCTGAAATGTTCTTTTGCTCATTATAGTATGCTTTAACTTCTGTAATATCCTTTTTAAGAACCTTTGGGTACTACCTCAAAAGTCGGGTGCAAAAATACAACAAGTTTTCACTTAGGCAAACCTTTTTTGAAAAATATCTATAATTTTTTTGGACATAACAATTACCACAAAATTACAATCTATGATATTATTTAAAACCCCTTCTTTTATGTGAAATATTTTCCACTTCTGAAATGGAAAATCTTCCATAAAGCATTTAGTTTTTATACCTTTGCAGGCCAGTTTAAAAATGAAAAATGTTCAATAAAAATATAAAACTAGTTTTAACAGCTTTAGTAATTGGAGCAGCCGTTTGGCAATTTACAGAAACAAATATCGGCAATGGAATTATGCTGATTTTACTTTCTTTGGTATTTGTCTTCCTTTATTTTAAGAATGAAATAATTTTACTTGCTTTTCTTCGCCTTAGAAAGCAAGATTTTCCAGGGGCAAAAAAATGGCTTGACAAAATAGGAAACCCCAAGGCTTCATTGGTTCCAAAACAAGAAGGCTACTACAACTACTTGAACGGGTTGATGATTTCACAAACCAATATGGTTGAGGCTGAAAAATATTTCAAGAAAGCCGAAAAACTGGGTTTGAATATGTCTGCAGATATGGCAATGACCAAATTGAACCTTGCCGGAATTGCAATGACTAAAAACCGTAAACGTGAGGCAGAGCAGCTTATGGCCGAAGCCAAAAGCCTTGATAAACACAATATGCTGGACGATCAAATAAAAATGATGAAACAGCAAATGAAGAAAATGGGGCAACCCCGTCAACAATTCGGTCGCGGTGGACGCGGCGGGAAAAGATTTTAAACTGTTTTATTTAATAGTTCCTTTCTTGTTTTATTGTAGTTCATCGATTTTAAACCGCTTTTTGTCGAATACCGCATTGTAAATCAACCATGTAACGTATCTTTGCCCAAAGCTTATGCTTATGGGTAGAAAACTACTTTATCTTTTCTTATTAATAACTTTTTCAGCACAATCACAGATTGAGCAAGGTTCTCTATTTTCGGAGGCGATTGGAAAAAACATTAAGAAATACACGAGAAATTCACAAAATGCATATGCAAACCAGGATTTTGAGCGTGCAGAATTCCTATTTGATTCCTTGATCAACAATGTTGTGAACGGAAGTTACCTCGATAATTTTAAAGTAAGGAAACTATCTGGGAAAAAAATAGAACTCTACAAGTTTGAAAAACCAGTCTTTTTAATGACCTATGCATCTTGGTGTACTCCTGGCGTAGGTGAAATTCCAGCTCTAAACGAAATTGCCGAAAAACATTATAAAGACATAGATTTTGTTATTCTATTTTGGGATTCAAAAGAAAATGTCCGAAAATCAACTCGCGATTATTCCAGCAAAATAAACATTATTTATGTGGATGAGAAGGAAAACAAAAATGATCATATTGTAGAGATTATGAAGCACAGCCTTGGTTTCCCCACTTCGTTTTTTATTGATGAAAATAAACGTATTGTGGATGTGAGGCGAGGTGTACTTCATCCATACAATGAAAAATATGAGATTTCTTTTGAGTTGAACTACAACTCTTTTTTAAACGGAATTTCACTTCTTAAAAATTTAGGCGACGATGATAAAGATCACTTCGCTTCAAAACAAAACCCGTAAAAACATAGCGTTTTACGGGTTTATTATATTTTCTAATCCTCTTATTGATAATATCCTTTTTCAGGTATTTCTATAAAGTACTCTTTTCCAGAGGAATTTTTCAAATAAGTATCACGAAGCCACGGATTGTGAAGTTTTAGAATTTTATAATTGATTCCGTAAGGTTTTACCCATTCTGCCCAATCTTCAACTGGCGTATCAACTTTTACAGTGAATGTAGGAATGTTAGTGTATAAATCTTTTTCTCTAAAATTAAATCCATATTGCTGCGGGTGGGTCATTATTTCTTTTAAAGCCAATATCCTAAAAACATACCGGCTTGTTTCATCATTCAACAACAAATCATAATAGCTCGTTTCCTTCTGCCTGTTTATTTGTTTGTTCATTCCTCCCACTCCTGCATTGTATGAAGCAGCAGCCATTGTCCAACTCCCAAATTTTTCTTTTGATTTTTTCAAATATTCTGCAGCTACCATTGTTGCTTTATCAAGATTGTAGCGTTCGTCTACATAATCATTGATTTCTAACCCATATTCTAATCCGGTTCCCTTCATAAAGTGCCAAATTCCTGAAGCTCCCACTGGCGAACTTGTGTATTCCAAACCACTTTCCGCAACAGCCAAATATTTAAAATCATCTGGCAAACCATACTTTTTAAGCAAAGGTTCTATGAGTGGAAAATATTTATTCGCACGCTTAAAAAGTAAAAGTCCGTTGGATTGCCAATATGTGTTTACCAATAGTTCTCTATCCATTCGCTCACGAATATCAGGATTGTTTAGGGGAACGGCCTCTCCCGCAAAATCCATTTTCTCTGGCAGTGGCAATGCGTAAACATTGTAATCATTAACCAGTTTTTTTTCAAAGTTTTCATCTGTGGGGGCATCCTGTACTGCATGAATACTGATGGCACTAATAGCCAAAACTGCCACTCCCAAACCTATTTTACTAATCGTTTTCATATCCTCAAATTTTCAATAAAGATACTTAATTAACCTATTTTTATAAGTAAAAGCAAGACTATTCTTCAAAAATTTGAAGTAATTTATCTGATATTTTTCTGCCTTTATTGAGTATCATAATGTGTGTTCCTCCTTTAATAACTGTGCAACCATCAATATATTTTATGGGAAAAACCATGTCGTTTTCACCGTGAATATGAATAATCCCCTCAATTTTTTCCTTTTGATCCCAAGTGATCATTTTTTCAAGTGCCCAATCCAAATACTGTTTATCTCTTACGTGCAGATATTGTTGATAAAGTGATAAACGTTTTTTTGTTTTTGGACCTATCGAGAATTTGGTCAAATCTTCCACACTCAAAACCAAACTAGTTGGAATTAGCTTATAAGCTTTTGTAAAACTGGCAAGCTTCATTCGTCTGGGAAGCTCACTCCGAGTTTTTACGCTAGAAATGATTATGAGCTTTTTCAATTTTAAAAAATCATTCATTTCCTGCACCACTACTCCGCCAAAAGAAACCCCAATAAGTATGGCATCCTTTTCTTTTATGCAGAACGCCATCCGCTTTGCATAAGCCTGCAGGCTTTCATTCTTTTCTGGGATTAACCATTCCAAAATATGTATTTCATATTTTTCAGTAAGTTTGATATTTCTAAAAATTTCGCTTCCTGCGGCTAAACCTGGAACGAAATAGACATGTATTTTTTCAGAATTCATAAGTCTTTTGTGAAGAATATGGCATAGCCCAAAGATTATTCGTAAATTTACGAATACAAAGATAGAATTATATAAACTTTTCTTATCAACTGATAACTATCAGTCATAATTTGCTTTGAAAACAAACCAGACATCCGAAAGTATCGTATCTAAAAATAACTTTTTAAGATACCAAATCTTGTATTTAAAAAAATAACTCCCAATGATTGAAGATGTAGAAATTACCGATAATGAATTTTTGAGACAATTTGAACTTGAAATTGGCGACAATATGGCTCGAATAGAATACGCCCTTCAGGATCGAAAAATTTTTCTTACCAAATATGAAATGCCAGAAGATCTGGAAGAACAAGGTTTTCGTGATATTTTTATTAAAGCCGTTTTTGAGGAAGTAAAGAAACGCGGCATCAGTTTAGTGCCAACGAGCCCCGAAGTTGCTGGTTTTATGAGAAAAAACCGTAGAAAATACAAAGATTTATTGCCCGTGGGGATTAATATTTAATCCAAAATGGGTTCAGAAACCTTAAAACGCACCAAACCATCTTCATCAATTTCAGTAAGTATAATTTCTTGTAAAGTATTTACCAATTCTGGATTCCAAGGCGCTTTAACTTTTACATAATTTTCAGTAAAACCGTGAATATAACCTTCTTTATTTTCACCTTCAAAAAGAACGACTCTTTCAGTTCCTAACTGACTTTCATAAAATGCCCTTCTCTTTTTTGCCGAAAGACCACGCAACATTTTGCTGCGCTTGTTTCGGACTTTCATTGGCACAACGCCTTCCATTTCAGCTGCTGGTGTATTGTCCCTTTCAGAATAGGTGAAAACGTGCAAATATGAAATATCCAATTCGTTTAAAAAATGGTACGTTTCCAAAAACCGTTCATCGGTTTCACCCGGAAAACCTACAATAACGTCAACGCCAATACAAGCGTGCGGCATCACTTCGCGGATTTTTTCCACTCTTTCCGTATAGAGTTCGCGCATATAACGGCGACGCATCAATTTCAATATATCATTACTGCCGCTTTGCAATGGAATGTGGAAATGTGGTACAAAAGTTCTTGATTTTGAAACAAAATGAATGGTTTCATTTTTCAGCAGATTTGGTTCTATGGAAGAAATGCGGAGCCGCTCAATACCTTCCACTTCGTCCAAAGCTTTTACAAGTTCAAGAAAAGTATGCTCATGCTTTTTGTTTCCGAATTCACCTTTTCCGTAATCGCCAATATTTACACCAGTTAATACAATTTCTTTAATTCCCTGCTGCGAAATTTCAAAAGCATTTTTCAAAACATTTTCCAAAGTATCGCTTCGCGAAATTCCGCGGGCCAGCGGAATCGTACAATAAGTACATTTATAATCGCAGCCGTCCTGCACTTTTAAAAAAGCACGTGTTCTATCGCCAATGGAATAGGAACCTACATAAAAATCGGCTTCTTCAATTTCACAGGAATGCACTTCCCCAAAATCATTTTTGGTAAGATCATTTAGGTAGTCGGTTATTTTGAACTTTTCAGTTGCGCCCAAAACCAGATCCACGCCATCCACATCTGCCAATTCCTGCGGTTTTAACTGTGCATAACAACCAACTGCGGCAACAAAAGCATTGGAATTTGCTTTCTGTGCCTGCTTTACAATAGTCTTAAAACGTTTATCTGCATTTTCTGTTACAGAGCAAGTGTTAATAACATATATATCTGCCTTTTCAGAAAAATCAACACGCTGAAAACCCTCTCCCTCAAAACTTCTAGCTATTGTTGAAGTTTCACTGAAGTTGAGCTTACAGCCTAAAGTGTAAAAAGCGACTTTTTTTGGTGCGTCCATTATTGTATTTTTGGCAAACGAGGGCACAAAAATACAAACTAAAAATCGGTTCCCGAAAAAACATGCAGCAGCGTTCAAAAAAACTAATTGTAATAATTTCAATATGTTGCACTACAATATTATTACTTTCCTGTAGAAATGATAAAGAATCAGATCGCGATCACCTCGTTTTCCGCTACAACGAACACGGAAACATCCCCACGCTAGATCCTGCATTTGCAAGAAATCCACAGGCTATTTGGCCAGACAATCAACTATATAATGGCTTAGTACAGTTGGACGATTCCTTAAATATTGAACCAGATATTGCAAAAAGTTGGATTATAAATGATTCCACAAATACCTACACCTTTTTCTTAAGAAACGATGTTTTCTTTCACCAAAACAAAGCGTTTGCGCAAAAAGGGCTTCACAACCCAACCCGTTATACGCGAAAGGTGGTAGCCCAAGATTTTGTATATAGTTTTGATCGATTGACCGATGAAAAAGTAGCTTCCTCTGGGAGTTGGGTAATGAATTATGTGGAAAGCTATAAAGCGGAAAATGACACCACATTGGTCATTCAACTAAAACAACCGTTTCCAGCTTTTTTAGGTTTACTTTCTATGCGCTATTGTTCGGTAGTTCCAAAGGAAGCTGTGGAATATTATGGGAATGAATTCCGAAGAAATCCAGTGGGAACCGGGCCTTTTCAATTTAAAATGTGGGAAGAAAACGTAAAACTGGTTTTTAGAAAAAACCCGCTTTATTTTGAAAGGGATGAAAGCGGAAACCGATTGCCTTATTTGGAAGCAGTTTCAATCACCTTTCTGCCCGACAAACAGAGTGAATTTTTACAATTCGCACAGGGAAAATTGGATTTTATTTCAGGTCTGGACGGTAGCTACAAAGATGAATTGTTGACTACTCACGGGCAGCTCCAGCCTAAGTACAAACATTTGGCATATATGATTACCAGTCCGTATTTGAACACAGAATATCTCGGCTTTTTCCTTGGGACGAATACGCCAGAAATTCAAAGTAAAACCTTGCGGCAAGCAATAAATTATGGTTTTGATCGTGAAAAAATGGTAACATATCTCCGCAACGGAATGGGGATTCCCGCCATTCACGGCTTTATTCCAAAAGGATTACCTGGCTATGCTGAAATTGACGGTTATAGCTATGAGCCAGAAAAAGCAAAGCAACTAATTGAACAATACAAAATTGAAACAGGAGATGCAAAACCCGAAATAACCATCGGTACCAACAGCCAATATTTAGATTTGTGCGAATATGTGCAACGCGAACTTGAAAAATTGGGGATAGCGGTAACTATAGATGTAATGCCCCCTTCCACGCTTCGGCAGATGAAAAGCAGCGGAGAGCTGGATATTTTCCGTGCCAGTTGGATTGCAGATTATCCCGATGCCGAAAACTATCTTTCGCTTTTTTACAGCCCAAACTTTACGCCGAATGGCCCAAACTACATGCACTTTAAAAACGAAGTTTTTGATAGTCTTTATGTGAAGTCGCTTTCCATTTCAAACATTGATGAACGAAAATTACTTTACACCAAAATGGATTCCATTATCGTGGAAGAAGCTCCCATAGTTCCTTTATTTTATGATATGGCGGTGCGTTTTGTGAATAAAAAAGTGTCGGGATTAGGCATTAACCCACAGAATTTTTTGGTTTTGAAACACGTGAAAAAGTCGAAATAATTTGTAAATTGAGATCTTGACAATTCAAACAGTATAACTATGAGTGGAGGCGCCGGGCATATTTTTTCAATGATAGCCTCTTTAAAGCACAATAAGAGAAATAAGAAGAGCCTCTTCGATAAAAGTGTTGATGAACATAACGAGAACTACGGAAAAATCATTGACTATAAAAAAATGTCTCCCGCTCAATTTGAGGCTTTCAAACGAAAACTAAAGGAAAAGGAATTACGCCGCCAAAAACAGTTAGTTGTTGTCTTCGGAAGCGTAATGCTTGTTATTATTTGTGTGCTGATTTACTTTTTATTTTACCACTAAGCTTTCCGCCATTTAGCCGTTTCTTCAAAAACCTGTTCCAAAATCTTGGCATCAATTTCTGAAAACTCTATACCTCTTCGGCTCATCACTACTTTTGCAACTTCAAAAGCTTTATCTGTTTTATAGGTTGTGAAACCGCCGCTTCCGCCCCAGCTAAAACTTGGAACAAAATTACGAGGAAAACCACTTCCGAAGATATTAGCGCTCACACCCACAACCGTTCCGGTATTGAACATTGTGTTAATTCCACATTTGCTGTGATCGCCCATCATCAAACCGCAGAATTGTAGCCCTGTGCGGGCAAAACCTTCGGTTTCGTAATCCCAAAGACGAACTTCGGCGTAGTTATTTTTTAAGTTTGAATTATTCGTGTCGGCTCCCAAATTGCACCATTCTCCCAAAACAGAATTTCCCAAAAACCCATCGTGGCCTTTATTTGAATAGCCAAAAATCACAGAATTGTTCACCTCTCCCCCAACCTTGCTGTGGGGTCCAATCGTAGTATTTGAGTAAATCTTCGCCCCCATTTTCAAGGTGGAGTGTTCGCAAAGTGCAAATGGGCCGCGAACCAATGCGCCCTCCATAATTTCAGCATCTTTGCCAATATATATTGGCCCTTCGGAAGCGTTTAATGTACAGAATTCCAAGGTTGCCCCTTTCTCAATAAAAATATTTTCGGGATTTTTTGTCCAAATGCTTTTTGGAATTGGTTGTGATTCCCTGTCTTTGGTTATTATTTCGAAATCGCGTTTTATCGCTTCGCCATTTTTTGAAAAGATATCCCAAGTGTGTTCTATTCTCAGAACGTCGTCGTATGTATATTGAATAACATCAAAGGTTTCAAAATCTACTTCCTGTGCTTCCGTTGTGAAAAAAGCAATCGGTTCATCATCAAAAAATACGGCTTGGTTTTCTTCCAAACCTTTAATTATGTTCACCAAGTTTTTTGAAGGAAGAAAAGAAGCATTTATCAAAACATTCTTTTCAAGTTCCAAAAAAGGATATTTCTCTGAAAGGTAATCTTCGGTAACCGTAGTTGTGGTAAAGCCTAAATACTGTTCCCACTTTTCACGAATGGTCAAAATTCCCACGCGAATTTCCGCAACTGGACGTGTAAATGTAAAAGGCAAAAGCTGGTTGCGAACGTTGCCGTCAAAGAGGATGTAATTCATTTTGATTTACGATTTTAAATTTTAGATTTTCGATTTCCTAAAAATCATAGTTATAAAAATACATATTCAATATTACTCAAAAATCTACAATCGGCAATCGTAAATTTAAAATCAAAAAAGCCCTCGATTTCTCGAAGGCTTTTGTATGTTTTACTAAAATGAAGATTATTCTTCAGTTTTAGCTTCTTTTGCAGCAGGTTTTTTAAACTTGTCGTATTTGTTTTTGAATTTGTCAATACGTCCTGCAGTATCAATAAGTTTTGCTTTTCCAGTATAAAAAGGGTGTGAAGAACGTGAAATCTCCATCTTTACCAAAGGATACTCAACACCATCCACTTCGATAGTTTCTTTAGTATCTGCAGTTGATTTTGTAAGGAATACATCTTCATTGCTCATATCCTTAAAAGCAACTAATCTATAATTTTCTGGGTGGATACCTTTTTTCATCTCTCTAATATTATAATTTAAAAATGCGCTCTTCCGACCTTTCGGAATTGAGTTTGCAAATTTAAGTATTAATTGGAAATTAGCAACAAAATAATACACTTTTTTTATTCACCGCAAAATCGCCCGCAAATGTAACGTTTTACTATATTTGTTTACTAACAAACCGAACCTGTCTGCCACTTTTTTGGTAGGCCAAAAAACCAATAAAAAATGGAAACTCAAACTACTTCATTAAAAAAAATAGCACTCAATTATGGGGTTCTATTGGCATTACTTTCAATTGTTTTACAAGTTATCTCTTACGTACTTGACGTTCATATTGATCGGCCATGGTGGCTAACTGTTCTTCAGTTAATTATTTCCGTAGGCGTTATTGTTTATGGTATAAAAGCATTTAAAATTTCAAACGAAAATTACCTTACACTGGGGCAAGCACTAAAAACCGGTTTGGCAATTAGCCTTGTAGCTGGAATTATTGCAGTAGTTTTTAACTATATTTTTATGAATTATATTGACCCAGATTTTGTTCAAAAAACCTTGGATTTCTCTCGAGAACAAATGTTGGTAAAAAATCCTGAGATGACACAGGAACAAATCGATATGGCAATGAACATGTCTGCGAAATTTATGTCACCAATGATAATGTCTGCTTTCGCAATAATTGCAACTTTGTTTTTTGGATTTATTATTTCGCTTTTCGCTGGATTGGTAATGAAGAAAAACCCACCTCAACAACTTTAATTAGCTGAATGAATATTTCCATCGTCATACCTCTTCTCAACGAAGAAGAATCGCTAAATGAATTGTACCGTTGGATTGCAGATGTTATGCAATCCAATGGTTTTTTATACGAGCTCATTTTTATTGACGATGGCAGTACCGACAATTCCTGGAAGTTAATTGAAGGACTTTCTGAAAAAAATCCAACCGTAAAAGGAATTCGATTTCAGAAGAATTACGGAAAATCGCAAGCACTTCACGCTGGTTTCGCGATGGCGAAAGGCGATGTAATAATCACGATGGATGCTGATTTGCAGGACAATCCCGAAGAAATTCCAGAACTCTATAAAATGATTACCGAGGAAGGTTTTGATCTTGTTTCTGGTTGGAAAAAGAAAAGATACGATTCTTTACTTAGCAAAAACATGCCTTCCAAATTGTTCAATTATGCAGCGCGAAAAACATCTGGCGTAAAATTGCACGATTTCAACTGCGGTTTGAAAGCCTATAAAAAAGAGGTTGTAAAATCTATTGAAGTTACAGGTGAAATGCACCGCTACATTCCCGTATTGGCTAAAAATGCAGGTTTCAGCAATATCTCTGAAAAAACTGTTTTGCACCAAGCCCGAAAATACGGCACTACAAAATTTGGCGCAGAACGCTTTATTCGCGGCTTTTTGGATTTGATAACCATTTGGTTTCTGTCACGTTTTGGCAAAAGGCCTATGCACCTTTTTGGCGCTTGGGGCGCTTTCATGCTGTTTATCGGGTTTTGCTTTGCGCTTTTTCTTGGTATAGATAAACTTTTTCTAAACCCTGCCGGAAGACTAATTGCTGAAAGACCTGAATTTTTTATAGCCCTAACCGCAATGATTTTGGGGACCCAACTTTTCCTTGCAGGATTTTTGGGCGAATTAATCCTTAGAAGCAAAAAGGATTCCAGAAACTACATCATTAAAGAACAGCGAAACTTCAAAGATTAACCACAGAGATTCTTTATTTTTGCATATTAATTTAAGCGAATGATTTACGTAGATCCGAAAATTTTAGCCCGCGTTAACCAGTGGCTCACCCCTTTTTTCGACGAAAAAACCCAGCACGATATTAAAGAAATGATTGCTAACGATCCAGAAGGATTGGAAGACAGTTTTTATAAAAACCTAGAATTCGGCACTGGCGGAATGCGAGGCATTATGGGACTTGGCGATAACCGAATCAATAAATACACACTGGGGAAAAACACCCAAGGCCTTTCAAATTATTTAAAAGAACAATTCCCCAATAAAGAAACCAAGGTTGCTATAGCTTATGATTGCCGGCACAACAGCAAAGAATTTGCAAAAGTTGTCGCTGATGTTTTTTCAGCAAACGGTATAAAGGTTTTTCTTTTTTCAGAATTACGCCCCACACCAGAGCTTTCTTTCGCAGTAAAACACTTGGACTGTCAAGCTGGAATAGTTTTAACAGCTTCACACAATCCGCCAGAATATAACGGCTACAAAGTGTATTGGCAAGATGGCGGACAATTGGTTCCACCGCAGGACAACGAAATAATTGCTGAAATAAATTCGCTTAAATATGAAGATATAAAGTTTGAAGCAAATAAAAATTTAATTCAACTTATTGACACTGAAGTTGACGAAGCTTTCGCGAATGCTTCTGTTGAAAATGGAACTTTCAACACTTCCCAAATAGCCAAAGACAATTTAAAAATTGTTTTCACTTCGCTTCACGGTACTTCTATCACAATGATTCCGAAGGTTTTGGAACAGGCTGGCTATAAAAACGTGTTGATTGTTGAAGAACAGGCTGAACCAAACGGAGATTTCCCAACCGTAAAATCGCCAAACCCAGAAGAGCCAGCCGCTTTAAAAATGGCTTTGGAACTTGCTGACAAAGAAAATGCAGATATCGTTATTGGAACCGACCCAGATTGCGATCGTTTGGGAGTTGCCGTAAGAAATGATAAAAACGAAATGGTTTTGCTTAACGGAAACCAGACAATGGTTTTGATGACGCATTTCCTTTTAGAGCAGTGGAAGAAAACAGGAAAACTTAACGGAAAACAATTTGTAGCCTCAACTATTGTTTCTACACCAATGGTTGAAAAGGTCGCAGAACATTTCAACGTAAAATATATTGAAGGGCTTACGGGTTTTAAGTGGATTGCCAAAATGATCAAAGATTTCCCCGAGCTGGAATTTATTGGTGGCGGCGAGGAAAGTTTTGGCTATTTAGTTGGTGATTTTGTCCGTGATAAAGACGCGGTTACCGCTACCCTACTTGCTTGCGAGATTGCGGCCCAGAAAAAACATGTTGGCAGCAGTATGTTTCAATATTTGAATGCCATTTACAACCAATTCGGAAACTATCGTGAGCATTTAATTTCAATTACCAAAAAAGGAAAAAAAGGCGCCGAGGAAATTGCTGCAATAATGAAAACCCTTCGCGAAAACCCATTTAAGGAAATTGCTGGTAGCAAAGTAATTCGATTGGACGATGTTTCCAAAAACGAAACAACGGATTTCACAAAACAGGAAACTTTGTCACTAAACCTGCCAAAATCCAACGTTTTGATTTATTATACCGAGGATGGCAGCAAAATTGCAGCGCGACCCAGCGGTACGGAACCGAAAATAAAGTTCTACATTAGCGTGAACACTTCCGAAAAGGAAAGTTTTGAAGAAATTCTTCAGAAAAAAATTGATGCTATTGCCGGCCAATTAAATATTAGTTAATGAATTATTTCAAAAAAGTAATACGATATGTCCTCCCTTATAAAAGGTATGCGTATCTAAATATATTTTTCAATGTTTTATATGCATTGTTCGGCACCCTATCTTTTGTGGCCCTTATTCCGGTTTTTGAAATTATATTTAGTAACAATCGCACACTTGGAACAAAACCAATATATGATGGTATTTCAAAAATAAAAGAATATTTACAGGAATCATTAAATTACGTTATCATTGATAACATCAACAAATACGGAGAGTTTAAAGTACTTATGTATATGGTAGGTATAATTATCTCTCTCTTTTTATTGAAAAATTTGAGCAACTATTTAGCAATGTTCTATTCTACTTTTATGCGGAATGGAGTTTTGAGAGATCTTCGTAACGATCTTTATAGAAAAGTAATTAGTTTTCCGTTGGCATTTTATTCTGAAAAAAGAAAAGGAGATACCATCTCTCGTTTGAGCGGTGATGTTGATGAAGTGAAAAACTCCGTGCTTTCCGTTCTGGAAATGATAGTTCGCGAGCCACTTACTATACTTTTTTCCTTAATAACAATGCTCCTTATAAGTGCTAAACTAACCCTTTTTGTATTTCTGTTTTTGCCTATTTCTGGGTTTTTAATTTCAAAAATTGGTAAGTCCTTAAAAAAGCGTTCTTTAAAAGTACAGGAAGAACAAGGTATTTTTCTTTCCATTCTGGAGGAAACCATGGGCGGATTACGGATAATAAAAGCATTTCATGCCGAAAATCTATTTCAAAAGAAGTTTGAGGATAGCAATGAGCGATTTTACAAATATTCCAACAACGTAACGAATAGACAAAACCTCGCTTCTCCAGTTAGTGAACTTTTAGGAATTATAACCATAGGAATTCTTTTGGTTTTTGGAGGTTATTTAGTGTTTATTGACAAAACTCTTGAGGCCAGTTTTTTTATTGGCTATATTACGTTGGCGTACAACATTCTTACCCCAGCTAAAGCCATTGCAAAAGCAAGTTATTCCATAAAACGCGCAGATGGTTCTGCAAAACGTATTTTCGAATTATTGGAAACTGAAAATACAATTACAGATATTGAAAACCCTGTTCAAAAAGAAGGTTTTGATGGCGTTATTTCCATCAAGAATATTTCCTTTAAATATGAAGATCAATACGTGTTGAAAGATTTCTCTTTGGAAATTCCCAAAGGAAAGACCGTAGCGCTCGTTGGACAATCAGGTAGTGGAAAAAGTACTATTGCAAACCTGCTTACGCGTTTTTATGATGTAAACAAAGGTAGCATTGAAATTGATGGAGTAGATATAAAAGATATATCGAAAAAATCTTTACGTGGTTTAATGGGAATCGTTTCGCAGGATTCCATCTTATTTAATGACTCTGTGGCAAACAACTTAAAGCTAGGAAAGCCTTTAGCTTCCGATTCAGAGTTAATGGATGCTGCGCAAATAAGCAACTCCTATGAATTTATTAAAGACCTTCCGGAAGGTTTTGATACAAATATTGGCGACAGCGGGAACAAACTGAGCGGCGGACAAAAACAACGCCTTAGCATTGCTCGTGCCGTTCTCAAAAATCCACCAATTATGATTTTGGACGAAGCAACTTCAGCTTTGGATACCGAAAGCGAGCGTTTGGTGCAGGATGCCTTGGAAAAAATGATGAAAAACAGAACTTCCATTGTTATTGCGCACCGTCTTTCAACCATTCAAAATGCAGATAATATTGTGGTACTTTCCAAAGGAAAAATTGTTGAGCAAGGCAAACACCAAGAGCTTTTGGAGAAAAAAGGCGTTTACTTCAGTTTGGTGGAAATGCAATCACTTGCATAATTATATATACTATATTAAACCATTGTTCTGTAACTTAGTCTTATAAATAAGTTGCTCGCTTAAAAATGGTTGAAGAACAAGAACTTGTAACGGCATTGCAGACCGAATCGGAAAAGGAATCTGCCTTTCGGGAGCTAGTTACGCAGTATAAAGAACGGCTCTATTGGCAAATCCGGAATATGGTTTTGGATCACGATGATGCTGATGATGTGCTTCAAAATACCTTTATCAAGATTTTTAGAAATATTAATTCCTTTAAAGGTGAGAGTAAGTTGCACACTTGGATGTACCGAATTGCAGCAAATGAATCCATCACCTTTCTTAACAAAAAAGCGAAACGCAATAATGTTTCAATGGAAAACGTGAAAGATAATGCTCTGCGCAATTTAGAAAGCGATGTATATTTTGAAGGTGACCAATTACAGCTTCAGTTTCAAAAAGCGATTGCAACGCTTCCTGATAGACAACGATTAATTTTTACAATGAAATATTTTGAAGACCACACTTTTGAGGAACTTTCAGAAATTTTGGAAACCTCTGTTGGCGGATTGAAAAGCAGCTATCACATTGCAGTAAAGAAAATTACAGAATTCATAAAAACACAGGATGAAACTCTTTAACGTTTTTCAAGTCCTAATGGAACAATGAAAGAAAATAAAAACATATCTGGTTTTAAAACTCCTGAAAATTATTTCGATGATTTTGAGAAACGACTTTTCAACAGGATTTCAGAAGAAAAATTCCCGAAATCTGCTGGACATAAGGTTCCTGATGGTTATTTCGAAAACCTTGAGGACCGTGTTTTAAAAACGGTAATCAATTCAGAAAAACCTACGAAAGTAATTCCGCTTTTCCCAAAAAAATATTTTGGTTATGCAGCAGCAATAGCGGCTTGCTTGCTTATTGGCTTTACTCTTTTCAATACCAAAACCGACAACTCAAGTTTGGATTCGCTACAATTGGCAGCCATTGACACGTACATTGAAGACGGTAATTTAAATTTAGACCTTTATGATCTCACTTCTTATATTGATGATGAAGATATTACAGACTTAAATTTTGAAAATCAGCAATTTTCAGAAACCACACTGGAAAACTACCTTTTAGAAAATGTGGATGAAGAAATTTTAATAAACGAACAATGAAAAAATTAATTTTTATATTCCTACTTGCATCAATAGCTATGCAGGCCCAGGACGGGAAACACGAAAAAATTAAAGCTTTAAAAACAGCTTATATTACGGAGAAGTTATCGCTAACATCAAATGAAGCAGAGAAATTTTGGCCAATTTATAATAAGTATGATGACAAATTCCACGCGCTTCGAAAGAAAGAAAAAAGCGAAATCTATCAAAAGTTGAGAGATGGACTGGATAAAATGAACGACACTGAAGCAAATGCATTGATTGACACTAGCCTATCTTTGGAGAGTGAACAGTTGGAGCTACGCAAACAGATGATTGCTGAACTTCGTGGGGTAATTTCATCAAAGAAAATAATTATCCTAAAAAAAACGGAAGACGACTTTAAACGCGAGCTTTTAGACAGATACCGAAATGGTCACAGTAACAAAGGCGAGAAAGGACCCAAGGGGCCAAAAGGCCCAAAATAAAAAAAGCCCCGAATGTTCGGGGCTTATTCGTTTAAGGAAGTGAAGCTATTACATTGCCCCCCATTCTTTTAAAGACTTTTGGTTTAAAGCCACATAATCATTATTCCCTGCAGTTTTTGCAAGCTCCATTGATTTTTTAGCAGCTTCAATAGCGCCCTTTTTATCCCCTGCCTTTGCATAAATTAAAGATTTTTGGCGCAGTTGCCAAAAAGCAGGCTCTTTGTTCATATTGATAGATTTATCAATCCAAGTTTTGGCTTGGTTGATGTCCTTTCCTGTTTCAAGATAATATACAGCCGCTGCATAATAATCATTAGCACTTGGGCCATTCATCACTTTTTGGATGTTATCAGAAACCGCTTTATCAGTTCCAAATTTAATTGGCACACCTACATAAGTCTTTTCCCAAAGTATCCCCAGCATAGCAGAATCATTTTTCAACTCATCAAAGCTCATTGTGAAAGTTTCAATATTCATTGGCATTGGATATGCTTGTACAGAAACTTGTGCTGCTACCTTGCTGTCATCCCATTTTTCTGGAGTTCCCCAATTGTTTGTATCGCTATAAAAATAAACTTCCCAGTTTGAAGCACCTGGCTTTGTGAAGATGGCGTATGAACCAGCTTTAACAGATTTACCACCAATTTCAACATTTTCACTAAAAGTGATTTTTGTATTAGCATTTGCTCCAGTACGCCACATAGCGTCATAAGGAACCAAACCACCAAATATGGTTCTGCCTTTCATAGAGGGTCTTGAATATTCCAGAGTTACGTCTGTAAGGCCAACTTTTTGTTCAATTTTTTGAAACGGACTGGGCTGTGGGGTTGTAATTTGTGCCTGAATACCAACAGTTAATATTAAGGCGGAAAAAAGTAAAATAATCTTTTTCATGATAATGATTTTTAGTGGTTTATATCTCCTCACGAAAATACAATATGCAGGAGTTTAAAAAGTTAAGAAAAGCTTAAAAAATTAAAAAACTGTCGATGAAAGAATCATCATAATTCAAGCTATAGTTTAATTACGGAAGAATTGTTAATTATTTGTTTAAACTTTTTTATATATCTTGAAACAAACTATTTTTAATGAAAATTAAAAAAAAATGTTGAAGTTTTTAAAAAAATTATTTAAGCCGCGTTTCCATAGAGAAAATGTGAAAACCAATAACAATAGATTATTACTTATGAATCGGAAATTAGCATTTAATCGAAATGAAAGGCTAAATGAAAATTTATAAGCTGCATGCAAAGCAGAACCTTCCAATTTCTGTGGATGAAGCCTGGAGTTTTCTGTCTAATCCTGAAAACCTAAAAGTAATTACACCCGATTATATGGGTTTCAATATTCAATCTGGAGCAGACAGACCAATGTTTGCAGGGCAGATTATTGAATATATAGTCACCCCAATTTTGGGCATCAAAACCAAATGGGTCACCGAAATTACCCACGTAGTTGACAAAGAATATTTTGTGGACGAGCAACGCTTCGGGCCTTACACACTTTGGCATCACAAACATTTTATAAAAGAAATTGACGGCGGGGTTGAAATGGAAGACTTGCTACATTACAAACTTCCGTTTGGTTTTCTTGGTCAGTTGGTGCATCCTTTTTTGGTAAAACCGAAGTTGGATGAAATATTTGAATACCGAAAAAACAAGCTGGTGGAACTATTTGGAACGATGTAATTTCAAAAAAAATAGAACAATGCAGAAAAATATACTTTTAATCGGTGGTTCTTATGGAATTGGAGCTTCAATCGCTTCTAAGTTAAAAGAAAACCACAACATAATTATTGCATCGCGAAGCAGCGAAAATATTCCAAAAGGAGTTACACACTTCGCCTTTGATGCTTTGAAAGATGATATTACAACCTTGGATTTGCCCGAAAAAATTGATGGCCTTGTCTATTGTCCAGGTAGTATCAATTTAAAACCTTTTAAAATGATGCGTACCGAAACGTTCAAAGAAGATATGGAACTCAACTTCCATTCGCTGGTTCGGGTGGTAAACGGTTTGTTGCCCAAACTGAAAAATTCAGAACAAGCTAGTCTTGTTTTTTTTAGTACGGTTGCGGTAAAAGTGGGTATGCCTTTCCACACAAGCGTTGCTGCGGCAAAAGGTGCTATTGAAGGTTTTACGAAAGCACTTGCAGCGGAATATGCGCCCAATTTTAGGGTAAATGTAATTGCGGCTTCTTTAACAGACTCGCCTTTGGCTTCAAAACTTTTGAATAGCGATGCCAAAAAGGAAAAAATGGCGGAGCGTCATCCATTAAAAAAAGTAGGCGATACAGAAGATATTGCTGCTATGGCTGCATTTCTTTTAAATGAGGAATCGAAATGGATTACAGGTCAGGTTTTTGGCGTTGACGGCGGACTTTCAACATTAAACATCAATTAAATTGGCTGAAAAAGTAAACATCTTTTGGTTCCGAAGAGATCTGCGATTGGATGACAATGTTGGCTTTTCCAAAGCGCTGCACGGAAAATTTCCGGTACTGCCAGTTTTCATATTTGATTCTGAAATACTCAACGAGCTCCCAAAAGACGACGCCCGTATCACATTTATTTTTGAAACACTTCAAAAAATGCGCAACGAATTGCAGGAACACGGCAGTAGCCTTGCAATATATCACGGAAAGCCACAGGAAGTTTTTAATAAAGTGATTTCAGAATTTGAGGTTCAAAACGTAATTACCAATCACGATTATGAACCTTATGCAAAAAAGCGTGATGAAGCGGTTGAAAATTTACTTACCGAAAAGGAAATAGGCTTTTACACTTTTAAAGACCAAGTTATTTTTGAAAAAGACGAAATAGTGAAAGACGATGGCGATCCGTACATTGTTTACACGCCCTATATGAAGAAGTGGAAGGAAAAATTCAAAAAGGATTATACTGAAAAGATTTACTACACCAATGAATTTTTAAAAAATCTATATCAAAATTCGCGACTTCCGAATCTTTCGTTAAGCGATATTGGTTTTAAAAACTCTAAAATCAAAATTCCTGAATATGATGTTACGCCAACAACCATTCAAGAATATGAAAAGCGGCGCAATTTTCCTGCGGAGGATGCAACTTCACATTTGGGGCCGCACCTTCGTTTTGGAACTGTGAGTATCCGCAAAATGATAAAAAAAGCAACTGCGGAAAAGAACGAAGTGTTTTGGCAGGAACTTATTTGGAGGGAGTTTTTTATGCAAATTCTTTGGCATTTTCCTGAAACAGTAGAGAATGCCTTCAAAAAGAAGTATGACCGCATAGAATGGCGTAACAATGAAGAAGAATTTAAAATGTGGAAAGAAGGGAAAACTGGTTATCCATTAGTTGACGCAGGAATGCGCCAACTGAATGAAACAGGCTATATGCACAACCGCGTGCGAATGGTAGTCGCAAGTTTTCTATGTAAGCATCTTTTAATAGATTGGCGTTGGGGCGAAGCCTATTTTGCCGAAAAGCTTCTTGATTACGAAATGGCAAGCAACGTGGGCAATTGGCAATGGGCAGCTGGAAGTGGCGTTGATGCAGCTCCGTATTTCAGGATTTTTAATCCAACTACACAGATTGAAAAGTTTGATAAAGATTACAAATACATTAAAAAATATGTTTCAGAATATGATACAAAAAATTATCCCGAAAAAATAGTTGACCACAAAGAAGCACGTGAAAGATGCTTGCAAGTTTATAAAGAAGCAGTTTATTAAAATCTGTTAATTTATGTACGATTATTCCTAATTTGTGTATTATATCGATAAAATATATAGTTTTATCGATATTTTTAAAAGAATTTTACAAAACCCCAATTGTAAATCTATGGAAGCCTACAAAAATGTATTCACCAATGGTGAAGTTATTGTTACCTATGAACCTAGTCTTTGTATTCATGCTGAGGCCTGTGCAAAAGGTCTTTCTTCAGTATTCAAAACTTCAGTCATACCCTGGATTGATTTAGAAGGAGCTACTACAAAAAAAATCATTTCACAAGTAAAAAAATGTCCTTCAGGAGCACTCTCATGTTCTAAAGTAACAACTAGGGAGTTTGTTAAAGATTTTGTAATTTGAAGTGAAATTTGGGCGGTTGTGCACAATTTTTTCTACTCTTGCACTGTTAAGTAAAGCATCGCAAACAAACCTGAAGCCATGAAGAAGATTTTATCCCTAATCCTTCCCCTATTCTTTTTTAGCCTGACAATTACAGCCCAGGATTCAATTCAAGTAAATAAAAACACACTAAATGACCAGATGACTGAGGTTTTTGACAAAAGCAACAGTTATCAAGAATATAAGGTTGTTAAAAAAACCCAATTAGCTACTTTAAGGCGAAATATTTTAGACTCAGTTTCTACTTTGCAAAAGAAAATTGCCCTTATGGAAAGCGAGGTGTCTCAAGAAAGAATTGCTGTTGATTCTCTTGGACAAAACCTAAAAAACACACAACAAAACCTTATTAAAGCTAAAGAAAAAGAGGATGGCATTGAGGTGTTTGGCATCCTAACATCCAAAGCTACCTACAACGCTATAATGTGGGGTATAATATTAATTTTATTGCTAAT
Source organism: Aequorivita nionensis (assembly GCF_046352995.1). Taxonomy (GTDB): domain Bacteria; phylum Bacteroidota; class Bacteroidia; order Flavobacteriales; family Flavobacteriaceae; genus Aequorivita; species Aequorivita nionensis. The sequence goes on from NZ_CP130281.1 coordinate 3,278,101, forward strand.
AAGTGGATTTTTATTCTACAGATTTCTGAACAGTCACAAAATCACAAATGCCGCACAATTGAAAATGGCGGAGATGGAAATTGAACTGGAAGATTATCGCAGAAACAGTTTAGAGCGCGAGCAAAAGCTGCGAAGAAAACTACAGGACGAAATCAACAAAAACCGTAAAGCTTAAAATTTATTAAGGCTCTGTTCTTGTAATTTTTGCGCCAATGGCACGAAGCCGTTCATCAATATTTTCATAACCTCGATCAATCTGCTCAATATTGTGGATGGTACTTGTACCTTCTGCTGAAAGTGCTGCAATCAACAATGAAATTCCTGCCCGAATATCTGGCGAAACCATTGTCGTAGCTTTAAGGTTAGATTGAAAATTGTGGCCAATAACAGTTGCTCTGTGCGGATCGCAAAGAATAATTTTGGCTCCCATATCTATCAACTTATCTACAAAGAACAAACGGCTTTCAAACATTTTTTGGTGAATGAGCACACTTCCTTTTGCTTGGGTACAGACCACAAGAACAATACTCAATAAATCTGGAGTAAAACCAGGCCACGGTGCATCTGCCACGGTGAGTATGGAACCATCGATATATCCTTGAATCTCGTATTCCTTATGTGATGGTATATGTATATCGTCGCCTTTCTTATTAAGTTTAATACCCAATTTTCTAAAGGTTTCTGGTATTAACCCTAAATTTTCCCAACTAACATTTTTAATGGTTATTTCACTATGAGTCATTGCGGCCAAACCAATCCAGCTACCAATCTCTATCATATCTGGCAAGACTCTGTGTTTGCAGCCACCTAGGTTGTCAACACCTTCAATAGTTAATAGATTAGAGCCAACACCGCTGATTTTTGCGCCCATCGCGTTCAGCATTTTGCAAAGTTGCTGAAGATAGGGCTCGCAGGCAGCGTTATAAATAGTCGTAATTCCTTTTGCCAAAACCGCAGCCATAACAATGTTCGCTGTACCCGTAACCGAGGCTTGGTCCAAAAGCATATAAGTTCCCTTTAAACCTTTTGGAGCTTCAACACCATAAAAGCGTTCCTCCTTATTATATCTAAATTTTGCGCCAAGTTTTATAAAACCTTCAAAATGTGTATCGAGTCTTCTTCTTCCAATTTTATCGCCGCCAGGTCTAGGAATATAACCTTTCCCAAATCTTGCCAACAAAGGGCCAACAATCATAATGGAGCCACGTAATGAGCTTCCCTCCTGTTTGAAAAGTTCAGATTCTAGATAATCAAGATTGATATCGTCAGCTGTGAAAGCATATTTGCCCTTTCCAAGTTTTTGGATTTTCACGCCGAGATTTTCTAAAATTTTTATCAGTTTATTGACGTCTAGAATATCTGGAATGTTCTCGATAATAACTTTTTCCGGAGTCAATAATACTGCACAAAGAATTTGTAAGGCTTCGTTTTTGGCACCCTGTGGCGTAATTTCGCCTTTCAGTTTATGCCCGCCCTCTATTTGGAAAGTTCCCATAAATAAACGGTTGATATTTTAATAACGTTTGCGGTTGCGATTGTTATTGCTTGATTTGTAATTTTTCTTTCCCGAAGAAGAATTTGTATTGAAACGTTTTTTGTTTTTCAACAAGTTGGAAGCATCGCTCAAATCTTCATCGCTGTTTTTTAGATTGATTTTTCCATCGGAAAGTTCAAAAAGATGTCCAAAAATTACCTCATCTTCCACAGTATCTTTGTTCCAGTTAAGGAAACATTTCTTCATATGGTTCGCAATGGTAAGAATCAGTCCTTCCTTCTTATCGCCTTCTTCCCAACTGTTTGCCACATCAATCATTCGTTTGATATTATTACCATAAAAACGGTATTTCGGAAAATTTTGGGGATATTTCAATGGCTCAGGACGCTCCATTAACTCTTCCCGAGAAGGAATTGGAAAAGGAGAATCTACATCGAGTTTAAAATCTGAGATAATAAAAAGTTGATCCCAAAGCATTGGTTGAAAATCTGGAACATCGCGAAGGTGTGGATTTAAATTTCCCATTACAGCAATTATGCTTTTGGCAATTTTATTTCGTTCGTCTTTGTCTTCTGTGGCGATCGCTTGCTCTACCATTTTTTGAATATGGCGTCCATATTCAGGAATAATCAATTTTGGGCGCTCTGTATTATATTCTATTTGTGCTACTTCTTGTATCAAAATGTTTTTATTAAGGAAAGAAAATTAGTGTATTCGGAAAGATTGAAAATCATTTCTCACGCAAAATACTAAAAATTATAGTGAAATAACGCCTTCAACGCGGGAAACTTCAAGATATTTTTTGACCACATCATCAGGAGAATCCATTGTTACTTTAATAGAAACACTGGAATAAGTTCCTTTTGATGAATCCCGGGTGTTTATAACAGCATCCGTACCATCAAAAACCCGCTCTATTTCAGCTATTTTTTCCAAACTAGCTGGCACTATAAATTTAAAAAGATAAGGTGATGGCCAGGTGGTATCTTCTTCAAGTTGCTTTTTTAATCGCTCGTAAAATTCTGCAGTATTTTTGTCTTGATCCATTAAATTAGAAATAGCTGTGTAAGCAACAAAGATACACTTTCACCACAAATATTTATTTACTTACTTTGTATAAAATTGAAACTTTTGAAAACGAAAAGAATTGTAATCACTGGCGGACCAGGTTCAGGAAAAACAGCACTTATAACTTATTTGGAACAACAAGGCTATGCCGTTATGCACGAAATTTCGAGAGATGTTATCTTGGAAGCGCAAAAGGAAGGCATTGAGCAACTATTTCTAGAAAATCCAATTCTTTTCAGTGAAAAATTGCTGGAAGGACGACTGAAGCAATTTCACGAAGGAAAAAACTGTGCAGCCCCAATTCTTTTCTATGACCGTGGAATGCCAGACGTTACAGCCTATATGGATTTTGTAAACACCCATTATCCCGAAAATTTTTCAGAAACCTGTCTTGAGCATAAATATGATGAAGTATTCGTACTTCCGCCGTGGGAGGAAATATACAAACAAGATAACGAGCGCTACGAATCTTTTGAGCAAGCCGAAAAAATATTTCATTTTTTGAAAAATGGCTACGAAAACTACGGCTACAAAATTTATGAAGTGCCCGTTGGCACTATTAAAGAACGTGCTCAATCCATAATAAGCACTATTAAGTTAAAAACAATTTGACAAATGTCCGCGACATCCTGACCAAATATTGGGGGTACACTTCCTTCAAACCAATGCAGAAAGAAATAATTGCATCCGTATTAAACGGAAAGGATACTGTGGCTCTTTTGCCCACAGGAGGCGGAAAATCATTGTGTTTTCAAGTTCCCGCTTTGGTCATGGAAGGTATTTGTATTGTGGTTTCGCCTCTGGTGGCGTTGATGGGCGACCAAGTTAATGCGCTGAAAGAACGGGGCATTAAAGCGTTAAACCTGAAAGGCGGAATTTCTTTTGATGAATTAAACACACTACTGGACAATGCACTTTACGGAAATTATAAATTCCTATACCTATCTCCCGAACGACTTCAACAAGAAATAGTCCAAAATTACATCAAACAGATGAACGTGAATTTGATTGCAGTTGATGAGTCGCATTGCATTTCACAATGGGGAAATGATTTTCGGCCAGCATACAAAAACATCACATTGCTTCGGGAAATACATCCGTTAGTTCCAGTAATTGCACTTACCGCAACTGCCACTCCCGAAGTCTTGGAAGACACCATTTCTGAATTAAAAATGGAACTTCCGGCAGTTTTCAAAAATTCATTTGTTCGCGAAAACCTTTCTTATCAAGTTTTTAAGGAGGAAGACAAACTTTACAAAACAGAACAACTTCTTAAGACAAACAAAGGTTCGGCCATAGTTTATGTAAGAAGCAGAAAAAGCACTATTGAAATAAGCGAACAACTAAACAGTTTGGGAATTTCTGCCAGTTTTTATCACGGGGGAATTTCACCAAAGGAAAAAGCACAAAAACTACAGTCTTGGCGAAGTGAGGCATTTTCAACAATGGTCGCCACAAATGCTTTCGGGATGGGCATTGACCATCCAAATGTGCGTTTTGTAATCCATCTGCAAATTCCCGAAAGTCTTGAGAGTTATTTTCAAGAAGCTGGCCGCGCAGGACGCGATGGCGACTATGCAACGGCAGTGCTCCTTTATAATGAGTATGATAAAATATATGTGAAGCAGCAGTTTGTGGAATCATTGCCTACTACTTCCGATTTAAAAAAAATATACCGCACATTAAACAACTATTTTCAAATTCCTTACGGGGAAGGTGAATTCACCAAGCACAATTTTGGTTTTTCTGAATTCTGCAAAACGTACAACCTTAATACATTACTCACTTACAATGCGCTCAATAGCTTGGACCGTTTAAGTATTATTCAACTTTCGCAGGAATTCGGGAGAAAATCAATTGTTCAGTTTTTAATTCCTTCGGAAGAAGTGCTGCATTATTTTGAAAAAGACGTAACTGCTTCCGTTATCGGAAAAACCATTCTGAGAATTTACGGCGGAATATTTGAAATGCCCACTGCAATCAATTTAGATTTAATCACATCAAAAACTGGGCAGTCTATTGAAACCGTTATTGCAGTTCTTAAAAAAATGGAACGTGACCATATCGTTGAAATGATGCTACAGATAACGGACGCTACACTTACCTTTCTTGTGCCCAGGGAAGACGATAAAACCATTAACGTAATTTCTCGAGAAGTGGAAGCGTTAAATCGAAAAAAAACGGCACAAGTAAATTCTGTCTTAAACTATATTGCAAATACCAATACTTGCCGAAGTGTGCAGCTAGTTTCTTATTTTGGCGAAACAACTGCAAGCAAATGCGGAATTTGTTCAGTTTGCAAAACACAAAATTCCAAGTTATCTAATAGAGAAATAGAACATCTTGCCAAACAAATCCTTGCAATACTTGAAAGCGGTGATTTAAGTTCTCGGGAGATTTCAGAAAAACTTACTTTTGCAGAAACCGATATTTTGAAGGTGCTCCGTTTGTTGATTGACGCCGGTAAGATAAAAATCAATCCAAAAAAACAATATTATTTAAACTAAAAAAATGCAGAACGATTTGAGAATAGTGTTTATGGGAACCCCTGATTTTGCGGTTGGGGTTTTAAAAGAAATGACTGAGGCAGGGAAAAATATAGTCGGAGTTATTACTGCTCCCGATAAACCCGCTGGTCGTGGAAGAAAATTAATGGGTTCGGCTATAAAGGAATATGCACTTTCACAAAATCTGAAAATTCTTCAGCCCACAAACTTAAAAGACGAATCGTTTCTGAAAGATTTAAAGGAATTAAATGCCAATCTTCAAGTTGTGGTTGCTTTCCGGATGCTTCCAAAAGCGGTTTGGCAAATGCCCAAATTGGGGACTTTCAACCTTCACGCATCACTCCTACCTCAATATAGAGGTGCTGCACCTATCAACTGGGCAATTATTAATAAGGAGATGAAAACAGGTGTCACCACATTTTTTATTGATGAAAAGATTGATACTGGTTCCATAATAGCAAATAAAGAAGTTATTATTGAAAAAGCTGAAACTGCAGAAACACTTCACGATAAGCTGATGCAAAAGGGAAGCGAACTTGTTTTGGAAACCCTAGATTTAATTGAAAAGGGAAAAGCCAATCCAAAACCACAACCACAAAGCGATAATTTAAAAGACGCGCCCAAGCTAACGCCAGAAAACACACAGATAGACTGGAAAAAACCCGGAGAGGATATTGATGCTTTTATTCGCGGGCTTTCCCCCTATCCAGTGGCTTGGTCAACACTTCATAATAATAATAATAATAATGAAGAATTAAAAGTAAAAATTTATAGTGCCAATTTTGAAAAGGACGATCACAAATTTGAACCAGGAACTATAAAAACTTCAAAAAAGGAACTGAAAGCAGCCTGTTTAGACGGGTACATTATTATTAAGGAAATACAACTACCCGGAAAACGGAAAATGGATGTGTTTTCACTCTTGAATGGGTATTCTTTTGATGAAGATTCCAAACTATCGTAAACCCTTGTCAGTACTGATTTCATTAAAAAAGACCAAAAAAGCGCTGGGTTTATTAACAAACAGTCCAAGTTATCAACAAAAATAAGGATTTACTGCGTCGTTACTTGCCTGAACGGATATTCCTGTTAAATTTGTAGGGCAATTAATCGAAGTTTAACCAACAATTTAATTTAAAAAAATTATGAACAAATCAGATTTAATCGATGCAATGGCAGCTGATGCCGGAATTACAAAAGCTGCTGCTAAGAAATCTTTAGAGTCTTTCTTGGGCAATGTACAAGGTTCACTTAAAAAAGGTAACAGAGTATCTCTAGTAGGTTTCGGATCTTGGTCAGTATCAAAAAGAGCCGCCAGAGAAGGAAGAAACCCTCAAACTGGTAAAACCATTAAAATTGCTGCTAAAAAAGTAGTGAAATTCAAAGCTGGTTCAGATTTACAAAACAGCGTAAACTAATTGTAAAATATTTTACAAATTTTTAAAAACCTTCTTGCCATTAACTTGGAAAGAAGGTTTTTTATTTTATTGATATTTAGTCTTTTAGAATAACGCAATGATTTGTAGCTTTTTATAAATAAAATATAATTTAAACATCGGTTTTGTAAATTTTTGGTAATCTTAAATTTAATTCATAGATTTAAATAACCAAAAAAACAATATGACCACCTTAAAACCAGCCAAGGGATTATTATTGGTTGCTGAGCCATCCATTATAGGGGACGTTTCTTTTAACCGTTCCGTTGTGCTTTTGGCGGAATACAATGAAAATGGTTCGGTAGGTTTTATACTCAACAAGCCTCTGGAACACAAACTAAAAGATTTTGTTCCCGAAGTTAATTCAAAGCTTCCTGTTTATAACGGTGGACCCGTGGAACAGGACAATCTTTATTTTATACACTGCATTCCAGAAATTATTCCAGACAGTATTGAAATTTCCAACGGAATCTATTGGGGAGGCGATTTTAGCGCCATTATTGATTTGCTCAAGGAAGACAAGTTAAAAAAAGACCAAATCCGTTTTTTCTTAGGTTATTCTGGTTGGGAAAGCGAACAATTAGAACAGGAGCTGGAAGTGAATAGCTGGGTTGTGGTTCCAAACAACTACAACAATACTATCATCGGGAAAAGCAACATTAACTTTTGGAAAGAAAAAATGATTGAATTTGGAGGAGATTATGTACTCTGGTCAAATGCCCCAGAGAACCCAAGTTTCAATTAATCCATCCTTACTTTTAAATTCAATTTTGGCAATAACTGTTTGGCCACTTCATTTGTAAATTCCTTTTTTCTATATTTTGTAATAGATACAATGCCTTGAATTGTATTAGTTATAAAAATTTCATCTGCTTTTTGAAGTTCGAAAGGAGAAATAGACGCCTCCTCAATTGTGAAATCTTGCATCTTTTTGAAAATTGAAATCAGTTGTTTTCGAAGAATTCCGTTGAGACAACCATCGGTCAATGGCGGTGTTTTAATATTATTTCCCGAAACTAAAAAGATGTTTCCATTAAGAGCCTCAACCACCTTTTTGTTTTCATTCAGCAGCAAACAGTTTTGATAATCATTTTCTTTTGCGAAAATGCTTCCCAAAATATTTATAAGTCGGTTATTGGTTTTTAATGTTGAGAGCAACCCTGAAATGATGTAATGATCTTTAAAAAGTTCAACTTCATAAGCCTTTTCATATAAAACATAAAATGGTGTATCAAGTTTTTCAAAAGAAATTACATATTCAATATCATTGGTAATTGGAGTGTATTTTCCTCCAGTTTTGCGCCACACGAGTAGTTTTACACGAAATGAAACCTCTTCTTTTTCCAAAGAATCGATGGTCCTTAAAATTTCTCGCTCCAAAAACTCCATTGTAAAGTTCATGGGAATTTCCATCCGAAGTATTCTCATGGAAGCCATTAACCGAAAATAGTGGTCTTCCCAAAAGTATATTTTTCTTCCTGAAAACCGCAAGGTTTCAAAAACAGCATCGCCATAATTTAATCCTCTATTTGCTATTGCGATGGCTGCCTTTTCTTTTGCTATCAGCGTTCCGTTTAAATTCACCATAAAAAAACCGTCCTTTTTTATTGGACGGTGCAAAGGTATTATATTTTAAAGGGATTTTAGGCTGAACCCAAAATTGACTTTAAGTTTGAAATCATATTTTCCCAAAGCATTTTCCCTTCTTCTATTTCATCTTCTTCAGCAAAATCGGTTACCATTAAAGAAACGTCTTTAGTTATCTCATCAACCTGAATGCGAAGTTCAAAATAAAATTCTTCGCCTTCGTCTTCAATCCATCTAAATTTAATGCGTTCCGGGCTTTTTTTGCTCAGTAGTTTGGCGCGTTCTTCACTTTGGGACCAAATAAAAGTGTAGTACTCGCCTCTTGAATTTACGTTGTCCGCATACCATTCGGAAAGTCCCGAAGGTGTTGATATATACTGATATAAAAGTGAAGGGGAAACCTGAATAGGGAATTCCATTTCATATTTTATTTTGTCGTCCATAGCTTAGTGTTAGTTGACGCCCAATATATAGATATTAATTTTAACCTCAAATGAAAGATTTAAAAATTTTCTTTTTAAAAGAACATATAGTCAGATAAAATAATTTAAATAAAAACAGAACCTAATAGTTGCGACAGATAATTTTGTTTTTATCTTTGCACCCGCTTAGGTGTAAAGCTTTGGCGAAAAATATGGCGAGGTAGCTCAGCTGGTTAGAGCGTCGGATTCATAACCCGGAGGTCGCGAGTTCAAGTCTCGCTCTCGCTACGATTACAAAGCGTAACTATTTGAAAAATAATAGTTGCGCTTTTTTATTTGTATGCCTATTATACGGTCGGTATCTTGGTTTTAGCATAAAATCTTCTACTTTTAAATTATGCACTTCTATTGAGCACTAGTTTATTGTTTTCTTGAAAAAATAAAAGATTATTTTTCACGTACACTTTTTACATCTTTTATAGTGTGATCTTAAAAGGTTTATATCTAAAAACCCAGTGAATTGCACAAATTAAAATAGTATTGAATACGTTAAATAATATTGTATGAAAACTGGTGCAACCCAAGAGGAATATGTTTCGTAAACATTAAAACATTAGTGAGCTTAAACTAGAAAAATACCCTCAGAAGAATTTTGGAGTGTAAAACTCCTATTGGTCAGACTTATAAAAAGAATGTGAAAAGTCTTTTCTGACAATAAATATTAAGGTATTTCTTAATTAATTTGATAAATACAAATCAAATAAAAAATCAGTAAGGATTTTAATATGGAAATTTGCACATATCACGATTATTCTTACATTTGTTGAAAATGAGTTAATAAAATATTGGGGTACAGCATTGTATAGGATATAGAAAGGGTTATTTTTACAACTTAACCCTAAAACCTCTATTATGAAGAAGTATTTTTTTGCATTTTTAATGCTAGCCAGTGTAGCCATTAGCTGTACCCCAGAAAACCAAATTAGTGATGAGCAACAAATCGACAAACACAAAGTTTGCCCCCCAGGAGACCGAAACTGTAACGGGATTCTTGACAATCAGGAATAGCAGCAATATTAGTTTTTATATAACTTTTCTTGCAATTGTAGCGGTGCTATCACCGTTTCTACATATATTCTATCTTTTAAATGAAAAAGAGGGCATATTTGGTTTCGCATATATGTCCTCTTTTATGTATTCTTTAAGTCTTCCGTTAATGGCTATCTGTTCGGGCTTGTTATTGAAATTTGTTTCTGGACAATTGTCTCAATTTAACGTTTTCTTTAAACACATAAGCCACTCTTTTCTATTTGTAGGATTCTTTTTTATGATTTATACTTTCCTACCAATATCAGATTTTTCCACATCGGTATATTTTATAACCTTATTTGTTCTTTCCGTAGTTTTAACTTTTGCAGCCCATTTTTTACACAAAGCTGTATTGACAACGGAACAACGCCTTAAAAAAATAATCTCAAAACTTTTTGACTTTATCATTCTTGAAACTCCCCGTAAACACGTTTCTGAAGAAAAACAGATTGACTATGTTATTTCCTATGAAAAAATTATAAACGAAATTGGGGATGAATGAATGAAACACTAAAAATCTTAACGAAACTTCGTATAGCCGGCATGCTCTCAGAAGCGGCAAGGCTTGAAGTAGAAAAAAAGCTAATGGAAAAACCGAAACCGGAGCTTTTGGAAGACAATGCTAATATTAGCTTAAGCTAAATGTTGGAATTTTTTTAATTTTTAAGAAATGTCTCCAGTTCTGAAAAATCCATTTGGGTCTGTTCTCCGCTTTTCATGTTTTTCAGAGTGAATGATTGGGCTTCCATTTCTTTTTCGCCCGCCAGGATTGCAAACGCAATATTCCGCTTATCTGCATACCCCATTTGTTTTCCCATCTTTGTGGCATCTGGATATAGTTCGGCCTTTATGCCCGCAATTCGCAATTTCGATATCGCTTTCATTGCATAAAGGGCTTCCTTCTCCCCAAAATTTATAAAAAGTGCTTTGCTGTTATCTGAAACGGTTTCCGGAAAAAGGTTCAGCTCTTCGAGTACCAAATAAATCCGGTCCAACCCGAAAGATATTCCCACACCACTCATATCCTTCAACCCAAATATTCCCGTGAGATCGTCATACCTGCCGCCGCCGCCGATGCTTCCCATGTTTACTTCTTTTGGCGCGGAAACTTCAAATATGGCACCTGTGTAATAATTTAAACCACGCGCAAGCGTAACATCAATTTGCAACGATGCGGTTTGCAAACCCAGCGTTTCAATATTATCAGTAATAAACTCCAGCTCTTCTACACCTTGTATTCCTATTTTGGAATTGCTCAATAATGCTTTTAGCTTTTTTAATTGCTCACTTGCAGTACCATTTAATGAGAACAAAGGCTGCAATTTCTGCAAAGCATCTTCCGAGATACCTTTTTCCCGCATTTCTTTTTTAACGCCTTCCTCCCCTATTTTGTCGAGCTTGTCCAATGCCACGGTAAAATCTATCAATTTGTCTTCCGCACCAATGGTTTCGGCGATGCCGCTCAAAATTTTTCGGTTGTTGATTTTTATGGTTACGCCCTTTAAATTGAGCTTGCTAAAAACTGCATCATACAATTGCACAAATTCCACTTCCTGCCAAAGTGAAGTTGAGCCCACAACATCTGCATCACATTGAAAGAATTCACGGAAACGGCCTTTCTGTGGTCTGTCCGCACGCCAAACAGGTTGAATTTGGTAGCGTTTAAAAGGAAAGGTGATTTCGTTTTGGTGTTGCACAACGTAGCGCGCAAATGGTACTGTTAGGTCGTAACGGAGGGCTTTTTCAGAGATAGTTGAAGTTATTTTATTACTGTCCTTTTCAGAATATAATTTATCATCGACTTTCGAAAGGTAATCCCCACTATTCAAAATCTTAAAAATCAACCGATCGCCTTCTTCACCATATTTCCCCATCAAGGTTTCACTATTTTCAAAGGATGGTGTTTCAATTGGCTGAAAACCATATAATGAAAAAGTTTCTTTTATGGTATTGAAAATATAATTGCGCCTAGAAACTTCTTCCGGATTGAAATCGCGCGTTCCTTTGGGAATGGATGGTTTTTTTGACAAGACTTTTAGATTTTTATTTGATTAGGCAAATATCCTAAATAATAATGAAGTTTGCCACAATAAGATTGCCGGAATCATTATTAGCTTCGCACTAATTCTGTAACTTTATCGTGCGTTTGCAGTCTAATGAGAAACACAAATTAAAAATATGTTTTCACTTTTTTGGGAAAATGTTCGTATTGCGCTGGATTCTATTAAAAGCCAGTTGCTAAGAACCATTCTAACCATTGTAATTATTGGGATTGGCATATGGGCGCTTGTAGGTATTTTGAGTGCCGTGAAAGCGTTGGAAACCACCATTTCCGGGAATTTTGCGTCTATGGGCGCCAATACATTCAATATTCAGCAGTACGAATTTACGGTTCAAACAAATAGAAGTGGCGAACGTGAAAAAATCAATCCGATAATTAGCTACAATAACGTTCGGGAGTTTTTGGATAAATATGAATTTCCATCAACCAAAACTTCACTTTCCTTTCAAGCAACCTCAGTTGCCGAAGTGAAGTACGGCTCCGAGAAAACAGATCCCGAGGTACAGGTTTATGGCGTAAATGAAAACTATTTGGAAAACACCGGAACCGAAATTGACAAAGGAAGAAATTTTACCTTTTTCGATATTCAAAACAACAATAAAGTCTGTTTAATAGGTTCTGATTTTGAAAAAAATCTTTTTAAAGACGAAGACCCAATTAACAAAAGTATCAGCATTCGCGGTGTGAAATTTAAAATTATCGGCCTTTTGGAATCAAAAGGCTCAACATTTGGAAACAACCAAGATTTAAAGGTACTGATTCCGGTTCAAGTTGCACGCGGAATCTACACACAGCCTAATATAAACTACAACATAAGCATAAAAGTAGATGACAAACAACTGATGGAGGCCGCACAGGATGAAGCCATCATTACTTTTAGAAACATTCGCGGTCTGAATCCCGTAGAAGCCAATAACTTTGGAATTGAGCGCAGCGAAGACCTTATAAATAGAATAGCTTCCATTACCCAATATTTGGAAATTGCAGCTTGGATAATCAGCATAATAACCATTCTAGGCTCTTCCATAGCTTTGATGAACATAATGCTTGTTTCAGTTACTGAAAGAACCCGCGAAATTGGCGTACGCAAAGCGTTGGGGGCAAAACGTTCCACAATTTCTACCCAATTTTTTATGGAAACCATTGTGATTGGTCAGTTTGGAAGTATTTTAGGAATTATTCTGGGAGTTTTGACCGGTTTTGCTTTCGCGAAAATCTTCGAGTTTGATTTTTCACTGCCATGGTCTGCAATTATTTGGGCAACAATTATTACGTTTATTGTAGCCGTGATTGCTGGTTCGTATCCAGCTTCAAAAGCTGCGGGATTGGACCCAATTGAAAGTCTGCGTTATGAATAAAGAAGAAATTCCAAATCCCAATAGAAATCAATTTTGGAATTTGGAATTTTTTAATTGGCGCTAATATTATTCGCTTAATAAATCTCCAAAATAGTTGTAAAGCTCTCCTTTCGTAATTACCGAGCCTTGCTGTATCAAAACAAAAATGTCCTTGTTGCGATCATCCTTTATGGCTTTGGTGGAAGTGTAAAGACTAACAGCATCATCGTGCAAGTTTTGCTGAAGCCATTTGTATCCATATTCAGTAGTAATGTCAATATTTTCAGCTTCTACTTTTATGGCGATTAATTCCATAAAAGCTTCCGTAATGTGGAAAAGCATCAATTGTTTGGGAGAAATGTGTTCTAAATACTTCACCTTACTCAAAACGCCTTCCCATATTAAATCGCTAAAAATATCCAATTCCTGTTCAGCAACTTCGGGTTTTTCTGTCTTTAGCGTTCTCCACTCGTCAGCGGTTATGGATTGCGTGGCAAGAAAATTTATAAATTCTTGATTCAGCTCTTCAAACTGTTCTTTTGTTAACCTGGCGTATTTCATTTTATTATTTAAATTCTTTATTCTCTTGATATTAAAAATAAAAAAACCTTCCCTGAAAACAGGAAAGGCTTTATATCAATTAATTGTATTTTTTAATTGGAATTCAATAAATCTTCTGATTTATCTTCAGATATTTCTTCAGATTCAGCTTTTACTTCTGGTTTAGCTTCTGGCTTAGCTTCTGCCTTTGGTTTTTTAACCTCTGGTTTAGCTTCAGCAACTACATCAAAAGCCAAAGTGCTCACAACGTCTCTGTGGAAACGGATAGTTGCTTCATATTGACCGGTACGCTTAACAGCTCCACCAGCAACAACGATGTATTTTTTCTCGATAGAAACACCTTCTTTTTCAAGTGCTTCAGCAAGATCACCGTTAGTAACTGAACCGAACAATTTATCACCTTCGCCAGTTTTGGCAGTAATTTTAATTTCAAGTCCGTTAAGTTTCTCAGCTTGTTTTTTCGCTTCGTCAACTACTTTCTTTTCTTTAAAAGCACGTTGCTTCAAAGTTTCAGCCAATACTTTTTTAGCCGACGGGGTTGCAAGAACTGCATGCCCTTGTGGAATTAAAAAGTTTCTTCCGTAACCGTTTTTCACGCTTACAAGATCATCTGCAAATCCCAGATTTTCTACGTCTTTCTTTAATATAAGTTCCATAATACTTTCTGGTTTTTTATTTTAATAAATCGGCTACGTAAGGCATAAGTGCCAAATGGCGAGCTCTTTTAACGGCAACGGCCACTTTGCGCTGATACTTCAATGAAGTTCCAGTAAGTCTTCTTGGAAGAATTTTACCTTGCTCGTTCACAAATTTCAATAAGAAATCTGCGTCTTTATAGTCAACATACTTAATACCGGATCTTTTGAAACGACAGTATTTTTTTGTTTTATTGGTCTCTATATTAAGAGGAGTAAGATATCTGATCTCTCCGTCTTTTTTTCCTTTTGCTTGTTGTTGTAGTGTGGCCATAATTTATGCTGATTTTTTATCGCGGTTTCTTCTTTTTTCTGCCCAAGCAATTGCGTGCTTGTCAAGGCTTACTGAAAGGTAACGCATAAAACGCTCGTCCCTTTTAAATTCAGTTTCTAGTTCGTGTACTACTTCACCATCAACGGTGTACTCAAAAAGGTGATAAAAACCACTTTTTTTGTTCTGGATTGGGTAAGCAAGTTTTTTCAAGCCCCAATTTTCTTTGGATATCATCTTAGCACCTTTAGAAACAAGAAGATCTTCGTATTTCTTTACTGTTTCCTTTATCTGATCTTCAGATAAAACGGGATTTAAGATGAAAACAGTTTCGTAATGATTCATAAAAAATCTATTAAAATTAATGATTAAAACCTTGGCCTTCTGCCAAAGAGGGTGCAAAAATACTATTTTATTTATTATTTTCAAACCTAAACTTAAATAGTCTTTGAAATTATCAATTTTAGACGAAGTGTATATTTTTTTCGATTAAAGTTAAAAAAAGTTGCATTTCATCGATTATTTGCATATTATTGCCTTACGCAAAACCTACTATTGTGGAAAAAACAATACTTAAATGTGCAATTGTAGATGATTCTACACTGCAAAGGCTTTCCATAGTGAAGCTCATCCAAATGCACCCATCACTTAAACTTGTTGGAGAGTATAAAAATGCTGTTGAAGCCAAAATGGGTCTCGCATCAACTGAAATTGACCTTATTTTTCTTGATATTGAAATGCCTATTCTTTCCGGATTTGATCTTTTGGATGATATTCAAAGAAAACCCCAAGTTATTTTTGTTACCGGAAAAACTAAATACGCTTTTAAAGCTTTCGATTATGATGCGGTAGATTACCTCCGTAAACCCATCGCAAAAGATCGTTTCTTAAATGCCGTCCATAAAGCCATCAACAATTACAAACTGAAAAATGAGGAAGGCTTTGATGATGAAGACTTCATCTTCGTTAAGAGCAATCTTAAGAAAAGAAAAGTTTTCTTGAACGAATTGCGCTATATAGAAGCACTGGGGGATTACGTTAAATTGGTTACCGAGTTTGATTCACTCGTGGTTCTTTCAACTATGAAAGCTTTTCAGGCACTACTGCCAAGCGATCGATTTTTGCGAATCCACAAATCTTATATTGTGAATTTGGACAAAGTGCAGCGCTATAACAGTAAGACTATTGAATTGGACAAAGACAAACTGCCTTTAAGCCGAAATAGAAAAGCCGATCTTGTTGAAGCATTAGCCGCCACCCAGAACGCCTAATAATTATCCACATCAATATTGACGCGAACGCTTGAAAACTCCTTGATGGAATTGAAACTGCGCTGCACGTTCTCTATGTATTTTTTCGTTTTTTCCAATGATTGTTTCTTTGGAATTTTGATGAGAAGATTTATTATGTATTTATTTTTTATTCTTCCAATTGGCGGTGGCTCTGGCCCCAATATATTTTCTTTGAATTGAATCTCCAACGCTTGTCCAAACCATGCCGAAGCTTTTTGAACGCGGGATAAGTTTTTGTCCTTAAAAACAATTTTAATAGTTCTGAAAAAAGGTGGATATTTATAATTGTAGCGTTCTTCCAACTGTTCCTTATACATTCCTTCATAATCGTTCACGCTAACCTGTTTCAAAATCTGATGGTACGGATTGTATGTCTGAATCAAGACCTTGCCGCGCTTTTGGGTGCGCCCTGCCCTGCCCGCAACTTGTTGTAAAAGTTGAAAGCTTCGTTCGTGTGCACGAAAATCTGGAAAGTTTAAAAGATTGTCGGCGTTCATCACTCCAACGAGACTAATGTTTCTGAAGTCCAGACCTTTGGCAAGCATTTGTGTTCCCACCAAAATATCAATCTCTTCGTTTTCCAAAGCTTCAATCAATTTTGAATAGGAATGTTTTCCTTTTGTTGTGTCCTGGTCCATTCGGGCAATTTTATGGTCTGGAAACAAGGTTTTCAATTCGGTTTCAATCTGCTCGGTTCCAAAACCTTTGGTGTCCAAGGTTTCGCTGCCACAAGCAATGCAACTTTGCATCATAGCCATATGATAGCCGCAATAATGACAGCGCAATTGATTTTTATGCTGATGAAACGTCAAGCTAACATCACAGTTTGGGCATTGTGGCGAAACCCCGCACGTGGTGCATTCCACTACGGGCGAAAAACCTCTTCTATTTTGAAAAAGAATTATTTGTTCGCTATTTTTTAATACTTCTCGCATTTCTTCAAGCAAACGATCACTGAAATGACCTGTCATCTGCTTTTTTCGGGTTTTCTCTTTTATATCTACCAATTCAATATCTGGCATCAACACATTTCCGAAGCGCTTTTTCAAGGTTACCAATCCAAATTTCCCGGATTTTGCATTGTGGTAGCTTTCCAAAGATGGCGTAGCGGAACCCATCAACAGCTTTGATTTTTGAATATTTGCCAACACAATGGCACTGTCGCGGGCATTGTAGCGTGGCGCGGGACTGTACTGTTTGAAGGAAGGTTCATGTTCTTCATCAACAATTACAAGCCCTAAGTTTTTAAAAGGAAGAAATAGTGATGAACGGGCGCCAATAACAACCTGCGCTTTCGTTTTTTCGGAAAGCACATTATTCCAAACCTCAACCCTTTCGTTTACAGAAAACTTGGAGTGATAGACCGAAATCTTTTCTCCAAAATATTTTTGAAGACGCGTAATCAATTGCGTCGTTAAAGCAATCTCGGGAAGCATATACAAAACCTGCTTTCTCGTTGCAATCACTTCTTCAATAAGCCGAACATAGATTTCTGTCTTTCCACTGGAAGTAACGCCGTGTAATAAAACCACGTCGTTAATTTTAAAGGAAGTTTTAATTTCTTCATAAGCGTTCGTTTGTGCCTCGTTTAAAGTTTTTATTTCTGAAGAAGCTTCCCCTGTAAACTCTATGCGATCGTGCTGAATAAAATATTCCTCCAGAATACCTTTATCGATAAGTGATTTCAAAGTAGCCGCTGAGGCTTCGCTTTTCTTTTGTAATGCCGTTGAACTGATAGGTTTTTGTGTCTGGCTGTTCAGCATAAAAAGATGCATTAGAACCTCGCGCTGCTTGTGGGCCCGAGTCAGCGAATCTAAAAGCTCGCGCAGGTTTTCTTCGGAAGTGTATTTCTGTGAAAGTTTTATGTAGCGTTTTAGCTTCGGAACGTACTGTTCATAAACAGTTTCCTCGACTTCAATAATATTTTTATCGAGCAGTTTTTGAATTATCGAAACGATATTCTTTCTGTCCAAAATGGAGCGGGCATCATTAATATGCAACGAAGATTGATGTTGCAAAGCTTCGTATAAAACAAATTCGTCATCGCTTAAAGATTCTTCCTCCTGAAAATTTCGTGAAGAAAGCTTGATGATGGTTTCGCTTTCCAGCAAAAAAGCACTTGGCAGCGCAGCCTTTATCACTTCACCCAAAGAACACATATAATATCCTGCCATCCACTCCCAATGTTTTAGCTGAATTGCTGTAAGGATTGGTTCTTCATCAAGAATATGATCAATAGATTTTGTTTCATAACCAACCGGTGGCTGGTCGTGCACTTGATATACAATTCCCGTATATACCTTGGATTTTCCAAAAGGAATAGCCACCCGCATGCCCTGTTTTAGAAAAGCAGCCTCATCCTTGTTCACGCTATAGGTAAATGCCTGCTTTAAGGGAATAGGAAGGATAACATCTATGAAATACACTCGGGAAAAGTTATTGGGTTAACTGTTTTATGAATAAAAAAAGCCACCAAAGTTGGCGGCTTAAAGATAATGCTTTTAATGTTTTTTAGTTAACGCGCGTCCAGGTTTGTGTTCTTCCCAAAAGAGAGAAACCAATATAGCCGCGTACGTCCAATTTATTAGGGCCGTCAAGTTCAATATAGCATTTGTAAACCTTTCCATTATTAGGATCTGTAATGGTTCCGTCGTTATATTCATCACCATCTTTTTCAAGACCTTTAATGATTACAAGCCCCATAATTGGCTTGTTCTTGTCGCTTCCGGTGCATTCAACACAGGTTAGATCACGTTTTTTTGGATCCAGTATTTCTACCACTTTTCCGTAGATTTTTCCGTTTTGTTTATAGATTTCAACAATTGATTTTGCCTCGCCGGTTTCATCATCAATGGTTTTCCATTTTCCGGTTACATCTTGTGCAGCTGCCGTCATAACGGTAAGGACAACAAGGGAGATAGTTAAAAGTATTTTTTTCATCTGTTTAAAAAATTTAGGTTTATAGTTACATTTTTTCCTTTAGCCGCTTTATGGAAATGTTCAGTTCAAAACCTAGCAGCAAGAGGTTTGCATTTATCCAAATATATAACATCAAAATTAAAAGTGCACCAATGGAACCGTATAACTCGTTATAATTTGAAAAGTTATTTATATAGACACCAAAAAAATATGTGGTAAGCAGAAATAGCACCGTGGTGGTTACTGCTCCAATTGAAAAAAAGCTGGAAGACCTTCCTTCTTTGGTGCCGAAATAGTAAAGTGTTGCTATCACAACATAAATCATTATTACAAAAACTAGAAACTGAAAGAACGAAATCCAGAAAAGATCATTGTCAATATAGGCTCTGGACCGTAGATCATTGATTATATATTCTCCATAAAGAATGACCCCAACCGAAGTTAACAACAACAATGCCAAGAAAATGGAAACCACCAGAGCCACAAAATACTGCCTAAAAAAGGTACGGTTAATGGTTACGTGAAATGAATACTCAAAAGCGCTGAAAATTGCATTTACACCGTTTGCGGATAAAAATATAGAAAGAAAAAAAACGACCGAAATTAGTCCAGCCCTTGGGTTTACAGCGATATCTGCAATTATTGGGTAAAAGAATTGTGTGGTCTGTGCAGGCAATAGGGCTTCCATAAATATTAAGAAGCGAGTCTGGAAACCTTCAATTGGTATATAAGGAATCAAGTTTAGCAGAAACAGTAAAAAAGGAAAGAGCGCAAGAAAAAAACTATAGGCTATGGAACTCGCGCGAGGCGAAAAAGAACCTTTCAATATTCCAGTGCCATAAATGTCCAACAAGTGGTATAGCGAAAACTCCCCTCCCATACCGGGAAGTTTTATTTTTTTGCTAAGTTTTACCAAACTCCGGATGACGGGAATATTTATTTCTTTTTCCTCTTCTTGGCTCATTTAACAGCTTTTAGGCTAAGGTCCATATTGTGAACGGAATGCGTTAAAGCACCACTGGAAATATAATCCACACCGCATTCGGCATATTTTCGGGCGGTTTCCAAAGTAATGCCACCGCTGGATTCTGTTAAACATTTTCCGTTGATAAGTTTTACAGCCTTGCTGGTATCTTCATAATTAAAATTGTCTATCAAGATTCTGTAAACACCTTCGGACTGCAATATTTCTTCAATTTCAGAAAGGTTTCTGGCTTCAACGATTATTTTTAAATCGAGGTGGTTGTTTTCCAAATAGCGCTTTGTTTTTTCAATCGCCTTTGTTATCCCCCCACAGAAATCTATGTGATTGTCCTTCAGCATAACCATATCATACAAGGCGAAACGGTGGTTCTCCCCGCCCCCAATTTTTACCGCCCATTTTTCCAAGGCACGGATTCCCGGAGTTGTTTTTCGGGTGTCTAGAATTTTGGTATTGGTGCCTTCCAGCAGTTTTACATATTCGTTGGTTTTGGTGGCAATGGCGCTCATTCGCTGCATTGCGTTTAAAACCAACCTTTCAGATTTCAAAATGGATTGCGAAAGTCCCGAAACATAAAAACAAACATCGCCATATTTTACGGGATTGCCGTCTTCTATTTTTATATCCAGCTCTAAACCGGGATCAACGTATTCAAAAACTTGGCGGGCAAAATCAATTCCTGCAATAATACCTTCATCTTTTACCAAAAGTTTTGCAGTGCCCCTTGCATCCTCGGGAATGCAAGCCAGCGAGCTGTGGTCGCCATCACCTACGTCTTCGCGAATGGCGTTGGCAATGATGATGTCTATTTCTTTGTTGAATTGTTTTTCTGAAATCATAGCGCCGAAATTTTAGCTAAAATACTTTAAAAAGTTTGAAGGACGAAGTGGGAAGTGGGAAGTAGCAACTTTTATCTTTGTATTTTTGGCATCTGAAAAGTTTTTAATGAAAATTACACTTCTCGCCATTGGCAAAACTGACAACAAGCAGCTGCAAACCTTGATGGATGACTACACCAAGCGTCTCGGTTTTTATATTTCTTTTGAAATGGAGGTAATTCCTGATGTGAAGAACTCCAAAAATCTTTCAGAAGCACTTCAAAAGCAGGCCGAAGGGGAAGAAATTTTGAAACGAACTTCTACTGCTGATGTTTTGATTCTGCTTGATGAAAAGGGAAAAACTTATACTTCGGAAGGGTTTGCGGAGTTTCTTCAGAAGAAAATGAATAGTGGGTTGAAGAACCTCATCTTTGTTATTGGTGGGCCGTATGGGTTTAGTGAAGCTGTTTATGATCGTGCCAATGGAAAGGTTTCACTTTCCTCAATGACCTTTTCACACCAAATGGTTCGACTATTTTTTGTTGAACAACTTTATCGTGGGTTTACTATTCTTCGGAATGAACCGTATCATCATCGATAGGAATTAGCGAAAAGCGAAGAGCGAAGAGGGTTTTCTACCATTGGCAATCTATGAAGTCTGTTAACATATGAAATAATAAACCTACTGCTATTATTCTTGTCTTTTTAAAAAACAACAACACTACATAAACTGCCATTGCCCAATAGGTGTGCAATGGATGAAAATTGATGCTGCAACGGTGGTTTTCAAAAATTGGGGTTGCTAAAAGATGATCCAAATCTACCACCATAGTGGCGAGCATAATTAGCCAAGCCTTCTTCCATTCCTTTCTGAAAAAAACATACGCAATCAAGCCCGGAACCAGAAAATGCAGGCTGTAGTGTATTACCGTTTGAAGCATTTCCTTTTAATATTTTACCATTTTTGCCAAAAGCACTATTTGTCCCAAGTGATAGGCGTCGTGCTGGATGATGCCGTGGATGTGCTGATAATAGGTGAGTTTGTTAACTGGGTATTCGTTTATGAAATCTGCTTCGTTAAAAGTGCTGAGAAAATAAAGCCATTCCTTTTGTGTAGTTTCCAAAGCTTCGAGGGTTTGGCGCCACGCTTCATCTGAATCATCTTCTATTTTTACTATATAATTGTTTGAAGGCGTTTGGATGACTTCGCCTTGTACTCTTTTCAGTACGTTTTCACGCCAAGAAATTATGTGGTTTACTATTTCCCAAATGGTATTGCCGTTTTTTATGGGGCGTTGGGCGGCTTGCTCTGGGGTGATTTGCGAAAGTGTGTCCTGCAGGGTAACGTCAAGCCACGGATGACCGTGATATAGGTCTGTGAAAAGGGTTTGTATGCGATGCGACTCGTTCATTTTTTGGTTGAGGGTTGATGGTTTATTGTTGATGGCCAATCAAAGATAACGAAATATTTCAGGAAGATTTAGGTGGGTCGTGAAACGTAATTTTATAATCACTAACGGAACTCCCGATAATGCACATTATAAAAAAACTGCCTCAAATATAACATTCGAGGCAGCAAGTGTAAAAGCAAAAAGGTAATCTATTGAAATGTATATTCAAATGTGTATGTTTCTTCTAGATTTGAGTTGGTGACTTCACTTTTTATTTTTTTAAAGTAAAAATTATTGCTTAAGGTTTCAAAGGTATTTTGTTGGCTTTCTTCAAGGGTTACGTTAAATGATTGAGCCCCATCATTGAAATAGTGGGTGGAAGTTCCTCCAAACCATTCTCCACACAATATTCTATTCATTTTCTTTCCAAATGTTTTGTCCTGCAAATATTGTTCTGTATCAATTATTGAGGAATAGGCTACTGAAAATGTTTCGCCAGACGCCATTTGTCCAGAAATTAAATTGTTGTTGTTATCATACTGAAAACTGTTTATACTATCCATATTCCCATCAAAATCAAAATCTTTTCCGGCTTTAATGATATTGTCGTTTTCATCAAATTCCATTATATACCTTCTTCTAACCTCAGTGTTTGGATCGTTATAGGGCAACGAAATTTCCTCAAAATAAATGATGTTTTCTGAAATATGTGGAAATCTAAAATACCTATGGGGCGTTTCAGAACCCAAACTTGCGCCAACCAATCTTAGCTGGTTATCATAAAAATATTCGCGCACTATTTGACCATTTACTTCTTCCCTTGAAAATACAGCAACCGTACCAGATGCATTAAATTCATATATCTCTTGGGTAGTAATGCCATAACTTATATCATCACGGAAAAATTCTCTAATCATCAATTGCTTTTTATTGTCATTTATAGTAGTAGTATAAATAGATTTAACGACACCTAAATTAGGATCTTCTGGTATTCCTAAATAGGTGATTTTTGCAGCTGTAATTACTGGGTCTAATTGAATGGTTTCTTCTTGTTGCTGGCTGTTATCATCGTCTGATGAACAAGCTGTGAAGAGTTGCGACAAAGCAAAAATGGATAGGAAAAGATGGGCTGTTTTCATATACTATTTGGTTTAAGTTGTAGTATGAAAATAACGTGGCGTTTTAACATTTAGTATTTTGACAAATAGCATTAAAGGTCTTAATAGAGTTGTGCGGACACGAGCGGGACGCCCGCGGGAGCGAGCAAGAATAATTATTTTATCAATTTAGTAGTCAAAATATAGACAAGAATAGGTAATTAATAAACCTGTATACCTTTAATACGCATTAATATACGTTAGATAATACACATTTATACGTCAAACAACATACCTATATACGTTTGAATATATATAAATATGTGTTCTATAACATATCTATATACGTTATAGAACATATTTTTATACGTTAAACAACATACTATTATATATAAAAAACGTATATTTATATATAAAATATAGACATCAAGGTATAGATAACCAACAACTATCAATAGAAAATAAACAAATCCTTCAATTTTACCGCTATGACCACAAACTCTGAAACACCAGCGCCCCATATGGGCAAGCTGCTCCAGCAAGTACTATACAAAAAACACATTAGCAGTGCAGGCTTAGCTAGAAAAATGAATAAGAATCGTACCGGCGTTTATAAATACGACAAGCGCGCTAGCCTGCAGCTACGGATAGTGTGGCATTTATGCACTGTGCTTAAACACAACTTTTTTGCTGATTTGGCTGCCCGACTTCCTGCCGACTACACCACCAATCTGCCCCCAGGCGCAAGTGCTAACGACCGCATTGCACAACTAGAAACCGAAAATCGCGACCTAAAATTGCAACTAGATTTACTGAAGGAGGTTTTGAGGAAGTGACACTTGACGCGGCAAATGTATTATTTAGGGATTATCTTTTTTGGTGGCACGAGCGGGACGTTCGCGCTAGCGGGGGAATTATTTATTTAGCCGTTTATTCTTAATATATTTTATGCGTGTTTTCGAATATTTTATTGCATCATTAGTTGATAACATTGTAGCTATCAAACTATAAAAAAACATGAAAGAGAATAAGCCTAAAAACCATTCACTCATTTCAAATGAGGTGTTCAAAGACATTCTAAATGAGGAAATTACATATAATATAATAGAATAAAGAAGTGCAAAAAACAAGCTTCCTACTGTCCATTTAAATGTGTTTATAAGTCGAGAAAATAAACCATCATTTTCCAAAAATTCTACAAATTCATCGTCACTAGCGCTAATAATAAATGCCAAAGCGGCAAAGAAAATTGAAAATATAAGTGATAACACTCCAATACCCATTCCCAATAAATCCTTTATTAAGTCACCTCCAACCCAGTTGGGCAAAAAACAAATACTTAATATTGATAATATTAAAGATATAATAGTATCAAAAGAAAAAATATATGTGTGAAAAAACTTCATTTATTATTAAATCTTCTTAAGATCTTTTCAAAAACATTCTTTAAAGAAAAAAATTGTTCGCGTACCATAAGATTATTTTCTATTTTCTTTTTCATTATGGATTCACTTTCTTCAGTACTTATTGTTACCTCATTACCATCTTCGTCCTTCCCTTCTCCTTTTGCTTTTCCATACCCATCTTGAGCCATTTTTATTTTACTTTCTGTAATCTCATCAACAACAATACTTTCATTATCCATGGCTTGCATTTCTTCAGTATAAACTTTCACGTGCATATTATTTAACCTTTCATCAATGTCTTTCCATAAATCTCTACTGTTTGGATTTGACGGGGTTAATTTTAAAGTGAGTTTATTTAAACTTCTCATCTTCTGAAGAAAATTCATAAACTCATACTCCTGATTTATTGGATAAATTAAAGAATCAACGTTAAAAGTATCGTCTGCACCAATTATTACACCTGAAAAAGCTTCACAAAATCGTTTAGGACTTATTATATTTCCATAAGGATTATATGCTATTAGATGGTTTTTTTCTATTAAAAAAAATCTTGCTCTACCCTGAATATAATCTCTAATATATTCAATCGTCAAAATATCATCCTTAACAACCGGTTCTTCTTTAATGTCCTGATATTTTACTAATTCTCCTGAAAAAACTACTCCAAGATCTTTATCCTCAATAGTTTCTATAGAAAAAATACCATATTGAGTATTGGAATTTTTATCTCTGAATTTGTTACCGTAGTTTAATAATTCAAATAGATCATATTTGCTTTTATAATTAAGTCTTCCAAAGTAAAAAGTTTCCATTAGTAATAATTGGTTATTTAGTTATTATAATTCACTAATATATGAATGATTTATTATATTAATATAGAAAAATCTATTCCACCCCCTCAATCAAAACCCCCAACATCTCAATAGCCGCATCACTAATACGAGTGCCCGGGCCATAAACCGCAACGGCGCCAGCATCAAAAAGGTATTGGTAGTCCTGCGCGGGTATTACACCGCCCACGATGACCATAATATCTTCGCGGCCATACTTTTTTAGGGCTTCTATTACTTGTGGCACTAAGGTTTTGTGCCCTGCGGCAAGGGAGGAAACACCCAGAATATGCACGTCGTTTTCCACTGCTTGTTTGGCGGCTTCGGCTGGGGTTTGGAAGAGTGGGCCTATGTCCACGTCAAAACCTACATCGGCATAGCCTGTAGCTACTACTTTGGCGCCGCGGTCGTGACCGTCCTGCCCCATTTTGGCAATCATAATACGTGGACGACGGCCTTCCAGCTCTGCGAACTGGTCTGCCATTTGTCTTGCTTTTTCAAAACTTTCGTCTTTCTTTATTTCTTTACTGTACACGCCGCTAAAAGATCTAATTTGTGCTTTATACCTCCCGAATTCCTTTTCCATTGCGGTAGAGATTTCGCCTAAGGTTGCCCTGTGGCGGGCAGCTTCTACGGCTAAAGCTAATAAATTTCCTTGACCTGTGCGGGCGCATTCTGTAATATCTGCCAGTGCCTTTTCTACCTTTTTGGTGTCGCGGGTTGCTTTTATATTGTTTAGGCGTTCAATCTGCGAGGTGCGAACTTTTTGATTGTCCACGTCCAGAATTTGCAGCGGGTCTTCCTTTTCAAGACGGTATTTGTTTACGCCTACTATGATGTCCTGTCCGCTATCAATACGTGCCTGCTTACGTGCAGAGGCTTCCTCTATGCGCAGTTTGGGAATGCCTGCCTCAATGGCTTTGGTCATTCCACCGAGTTCTTCTACCTCCTCTATTAGCGCCCAAGCTTTGTTGGCGATTTCGTTGGTAAGGTTTTCCACATAATAACTTCCCGCCCAAGGATCAACCGTTTTGGTGATTTGGGTTTCGGTCTGGAGGAAAATCTGGGTATTTCTGGCGATTCGTGCGGAGAAATCGGTTGGTAGTGCAATTGCTTCATCCAAAGCGTTTGTGTGCAAGGATTGCGTTCCACCAAAAACTGCTGCGGCAGCTTCAATGGCCGTTCTTGCTACGTTGTTGAAAGGGTCTTGTTCAGTAAGGCTCCAACCGCTTGTTTGGCAGTGAGTTCTTAATGCTAGAGATTTTTCGCTTTTGGGGTTGAACTGTTTTACAATCTTTGCCCAAAGCATACGGGCGGCACGCATTTTTGCAATTTCCATAAAGTGGTTCATCCCGATTGCCCAGAAAAAGGAAAGTCTCGGTGCAAAAGTATCAATATCCATTCCTGCCTTTATTCCTGTGCGGATGTATTCCAAACCATCTGCAAGGGTATATGCAAGTTCAATATCCGCGGTAGCGCCCGCTTCCTGCATATGGTAGCCGGAGATGGAAATGCTGTTGAACTTGGGCATGTTTTTCGAAGTGAATTCAAAAATATCGCTGATTATTTTCATGGAAGGCGTTGGCGGATAGATATACGTATTGCGCACCATGAATTCCTTTAGAATGTCATTCTGAATAGTTCCTGCCAAATCTTTTGGCGAAACGCCCTGCTCTTCAGCAGCGACAATGTAGAACGCCATAATGGGAAGCACGGCGCCGTTCATCGTCATGGAAACGCTCATCTTGTCCAACGGAATTTGGTCGAAAAGGATTTTCATATCCTCTACGCTATCAATCGCTACGCCTGCTTTCCCCACATCGCCCTCTACCCTTTCGTGGTCGCTGTCGTAACCGCGATGGGTTGCAAGATCAAAAGCCACGGAAAGCCCTTTTTGGCCTGCCGCGAGATTACGTCTGTAAAAGGCGTTGCTATCTTCAGCCGTTGAAAAACCTGCATATTGGCGAATAGTCCACGGATGGCGGACGTACATAGTGGAGTATGGTCCGCGAAGGTTTGGTGTAATTCCGGCTACGAAGTTTAGGTGTTTAAGATCTGCAATATCTTCATTGCTGTAATTCTTCTTAACCTCAATGTTTTCAGCCGTTGTGAATTTTTCTGCTTCTGTATTCGGCCTTTCTTCTTCAGAATTTTTCAATTCTATATGTTCTAAATTTCTCCTATCCATATTTTTTCAATGCTTTCCCAACCCATAAATATTCCAAAACAAATTAGCAATATTGATACAAACACAATAAGGACGCGGAAATATTTGTGTGTTGATAACGTTTTGTAACGAGTGAGCAGCGCTAAGCCGAGGACGACAAAGATGATTCCTAAAACGGTTCCTAATACTTGATTGTTCATGATTCTTGATTTAAGCGTTCCTGTTCAGTGATTTCAGATATTCTTTTTTCAATAATCGGGGCAATTAGTGTTTTTACGGGATTGTGTTTTACGAAAGGAAAAAGTTCCAAATCGTTTTTCATTCGGTCGTTTTTGTTTGGGTGGTAATTGGTTCCCAAAAGTTTCAGTTCGCCACTGTCAAATTGTTTTTGTTCCTTTTCGGCACTTTCCTTTATTTTCTTTTGAATAGTTCCTTCCTTTAATTGTTGAAGAAAACCGCCGCCTTTTTCTATTTCCTTGAAAAGTTGAAGCGCTTTTTCGGCAAGTTCATCCGTTAGGCTTTCAATATAATACGTTCCGTCCGCCGGATTGCTTACGGTATCAAAATAGCTTTCATGCTTTAAAATAAGCAATTGGTTGCGGGAAATGCGTTCGCCAAATTCGTTGCTTTTATGGTAGAGTGCGTCATAAGGCATATTGCAAACTGTATCTGCGCCGCCTAAAACTGCGCTCATGCATTCGGTGGTACTTCGGAGTAGGTTTACGTTGTAATCGTAAAGGGTTTTATTGCGTTTTGAAGGCGTTGCTATTATATGGCAAGTTTCATTTATGCCGTATTCGTTAGCCAAGGTTGCATAAAGTTTTCGGAGGGCGCGGATTTTCGCTATTTCGAAGAAGTAGTTTGGGCCGGTTGCGAGGTTGAAGGTTAAACTTAAAGATTGCTTAGTTTCACTCACAATGTGGTTTAAATATTCGTTAGCATGTGCTAAGGCGTAGGCTAATTGTTGCACTATGTTGGCACCTGCGTTTTGGTATAAGGTTGCATCAACTGAAAGAAGGTTTTCGGAAGGATATTTTTGAAAAAGGGAATCAAGCATTTCATGATCTTTTTTCAAATTGTTAAACCAATTTCCGGTTCGGACTAGATTTCCTATTAAATCTATATTGTAAAAAACGGTCGCTTTTTTTTCTGAAAAGAATTTGATGAGTTTGTTGTAAAAAGCTTCGGATAGGAATGATAAGTTGAAATAAATTGAAACGGTTTCAAACGGGAAATCCTTAAAAACATTTCGTGGTTCAAAATCTTCGGCAGCGGTAAAAATTATCGCCTCAGCACCTCTTTCCGAAGCATTCAAGGCAATACTGTTTGCTATTTTTTCGTCATCAATAAAGATCTTTTGGGCAATTTTCCAACTTTCCGGCTGACCGGGAATGGGCTGGAAATCTTCCTTAAAATCGTCTTCGTGATAAAACGGTTTTACATTAATGCCTTCGGGACTTTTCCAAACTAGCGTTTCATTGTAATCCGCCCCTTTTAGGTCGAACTGAATCTGCTGTTTCCATTGCTTTGCGGAAACTTCATCAAAACCCTCAAATAAAAATTTGCTCATCGCTTTTCTTCTTTTTTCTTGATGCTGTCTTCGTGCTCAATTATATAAATGTCTTCGTTTTCTTTTTTTAGGTAATATTTCTCACGGGCAAATTTTTCCATCTGGTTGCTATCCTCCATTTTTTTTATGAAGCTTTTATCATGATCTATTTCCTTTTGATAAAACTCTGTGTTGTCTTCCAGGGCATCAATTTCGCCCTCTAATTCTCTATGTATAAGGTATGAATTGGTGTCAAAAAAAATCATCCATGTAATAAAAAGGATAAGAATAAGCACGTATTTATTGCTTATAAACCTAACCCATTTTTTCTTTCTAAACTCTGAAAAACTCATGATTCAGTATAGCTTATTTTTTGATGAATGATGCTGCGGATTACGTCAACCGCCACGGTGTTGTATCTGTTTGTGGGAATTATGATGTCCGCAAATTCCTTGGTTGGCTCTATGAACTGTTGGTGCATTGGCTTCAGCGTTGTTTGGTAACGGTTTAAAACTTCTTCCAAATCGCGGCCGCGCGTGGCGATGTCTCGCTTTAACCTACGTATTAAGCGTTCGTCACTATCCGCGTGCACGAAAATTTTAATATCGAACATATCGCGAATATCGGGATGCGCCAGGATCAAAATGCCTTCAACAATTATTACTTTCTTTGGAAAGGTAGTGATTGTTTCTCCAGTTCTGTTGTGCTCCACGAAGGAATATACAGGTTGCTCAAAGGAATTTCCTTTCCGAAGTTCTTTTAAATGACTCACCAATAAATCAAAATCTATTGCTTTGGGATGGTCAAAATTTATTTTTTTGCGTTCATCCATAGATAAATCACTGGTGTCGTGATAATAGGAATCCTGTGAAATAACACAAACTTCATCCACGGGAAGTTCTGTAACTATTTGATCTACTACTGTGGTTTTCCCGCTTCCGGTGCCGCCGGCGATGCCAATTATGAGCATATTTTAAAGGTTTATACAAATGTAGGGAAAAGGGTTGCAGGTTTCAAGTTTTAATTAATAGTCGATGGGTTTGTGAGTTTATGAGTTTATGAGTTTAGAAGTTTAGAAGTTTAGAAGTTTAGAAGTTTAGAAAAACGTAGGTAATGCTAAACTCATCGACTTTAATTTCGTATCTCGTATCTCGTATTTCGTATCTCGCACTTCTTTCCTATTTTTGAAATCAATAAAATTGAAATGAAAACAATCCTGCTCCATCCCTCCTATTTTCCTTCCATTGAACAGATGGCGGCTGTGGCACAGGCTGAAAAAGTGGTTTTTGAAGCGGAAGATAATTACCAAAAGCAAACCTACCGAAACCGAACATTTATTGCGCACAGCAACGGCAGGCTTTTGTTGAACATTCCAATAAAACACACGGGGAAGCGCAGAAAAACAAAAGATGTGATTGTTGAAAATGATTTTCCGTGGCAGGAACAACATTGGAAGAGTTTACAAAGTGCTTATCGCACCTCTCCTTTTTTTGAATATTACGAAGACGATTTAAAACCTCTATTTACAGAGCCCGTTGGAAATTTGATGGAACACAATCTTAAAATATTCGATTTGTTGTGCGAACTGATTGGGATTGAAGTTGAAGTTTCAAAAACTGTTGCTTTTGAAAAAAAACCTGAAATCACCGATCTGCGGATTTTGATTGATGCAAAAAGAAAGTCGAATTTTGAAGCGGAAGTATATACGCAAGTTCACGAAGCAAATCATCCTTTTTTACCGAATCTTTCGGTCTTGGATTTACTTTTCAATGAAGGGCCAAATGCTTTAAATTATTTGGAAAGGCAATCTTTGGGGTGATGGTTGATGGTTGATTGTTGATTGTTGATTGTTGATTGTTGATTGTTGATTGTTGATTGTTGAAAATTAGAATAAGAATTGTTCATTGCTAATTGCAATTACCAGCCAACGGTAGCTCTAACTGGATAATGGTCTGAAAAAGTTTTCTCCATGGACTCGAAAGAAATAACCTCCAATCCTTCAGAAGCAAAAATATAATCAATCCGCATTGGGAATTTTTCAAACTTAAAAGTAGTCCCCAAACCATTTCCACGCTCACGGAAAGCGTCCTGCATTCCATCTTTCAATTTTCGATAGCTGAATGAAAATGGCGTATTGTTGAAATCACCACAAATAATTACAGGGTGCTTGGTTTTTTGTTTGTGTTCCAAAATGGCTTCCACTTGGCCTTGTTGTTTTTCAAACGCTTTAGAAACACGTTTCCGAAGTTTTTCGTTGTCGCTATCCTGTAAAAAACTTACCCGTGGAATGATGCCGAGCGACTGCAAATGCACATTGTAAATTCTAATGGTATCAGTTCCCTTCACAACATCGGCGTAAAGTGTATTGTTATAGGTTTCTTCAAAATCAAAGGCACCAGTGTTCACAAGGGGATATTTTGAAAAAAAAGCATGCCCCAATTTCGCTTTTTCAGACTTAAAGTGTACGTATTTATAGGGAAAGGCAGAAAAATCAATTTTGTTGGGTTTATAATATTCTTGAACAAAAACCACATCAGGGTTTTCCTCAGTAAGTATTTCTGAAATTATTTTTGAAGCATCCGTCTCGGGATTTTTTTCATAAGCATTGAAAAGCCGAACGTTATATGATAAAACGTTCAGGGTATTTTTATACTGTGAAGCATCACCTTCTGAGGAGACTTCGTAAAAAACATTAAAGTAGAAATAGGAAATTAAAAGAACCGTAAACGACACGAAAAATCTTCTCCTAAACTGTATGGCCCAGTAAATTGCAAAAAAAATATTTACAATTATTAGAAGGGAAACCACCAAGCTTAACAACGAAAGTGTAGGAAAGTTTTTGGGCGGCAAATAGGGCAAAATAAAGGAAATAAGCAAAAGAAATGCCGTGAGCATATTGCCCCAGTATAAAAATTTGTTGACAAGTTTCCGCATTGGTTAGTCTTCTTTTCCGGCTTTAAACAAAAAGTCTTTTTCATCTTTGGTAAGACTTTCATAGCCGCTTTTGCCTATTTTATCCAAAATACCATCAACCTTTTTTTGATGGTCAGATTTTGTTTCTTTGGGTTTAGAACGCTGGGGCGAAGAATGTGTTGTACGATGTACTTTTCTGAAAGGTTTTTTGGTGCGTGGCTTAAAAAGATTAGCTATCCAATCCATAAAATTTTCAAACCATTTGCCAATGTCATTTCCTTTTGCAAGCTGAATTGCATATACATATCCAAAAAGAGCACCGCCAACGTGCGCCATCAATCCGCCCGCATTCCCAGATGTTGGAATGCGTACCAAATCAAAAAGAAAAAGAAACAGCGCAATTTGCCAAAGTTTTATGGTGAACGTAAAAATACGTACTTCTGTATTGGGCGTATAAGTTGCAATGAAGATCATTATAGCGGTTACTGCTCCAGAGGCACCAATCAAAAAGCCGCGGTTTTCAGCAAAAACCGGAAAGAGGTTGTAAGCTAAAACAAATAGCAATCCGCCAAAAAGTGCACCGAGTAAATAAACAGTCAACAATCGTTTTCCGGTGAATAGATTTAAAACAAACTGCCCAAACCAATACAACCAAAGCATGTTGAACAAAATATGTAAGAACCCAAAATGAAGGAATCCGTAAGTTATCAATGTCCACGGACGGAACAAAATTGTATCAAAATTATCGCTTAAAACAAACCAGCGCGATAAATACTGTGGGCTCATACTTAAGAAAAAAGAAGCCAAATACACAACCAAAAACACAGCTGCATTGATGACTATGAGCTTTATAAGCACATTGGCCGTTTTATATTGATATGCAAGATTGGGTGCTGCCATAGTTAATTCCAGCGATGGTTATCAAAACTGTTTTTTCGCCAGTACCAAGCCATTATGAATCCAAAAAGGGCACCGCCAATATGCGCAAAATGTGCTATGCCCGTTTGCGTTCCGGTTATTCCGAAAACCAAATCGAGCACAATAATTCCAGGAATAAAGTATTTTGCTTTTATTGGAATCGGTAAGAATATCAACATTAATTCTACATTTGGGAACATCATTCCGAAAGCTACCAAAACCCCATAAACAGCACCCGAAGCACCAAGCGCGACACCATTATAGGTATTATACATGCTTTGTATGGTGTCTTGAGAAACAAAATCCAATATTGAGGTGTTATATTTTCCGGTATTCAAAAGATCCATTATTTGTTCATGGTTCATTCCAGCATTCATCAATGCGTCCATTCCGCTGTGCAATTGATAATAGTTTACCAACGTATAAATCAAGGCCGAACCAAGTCCCGCAGAAAAATAAAAGAATAGAAACTTTTTTTGCCCCCAGCGCATTTCCAAAGGGGAACCAAAAGCCCACAACGCATACATATTAAAAAGTATGTGGAAAAAATTGGCATGCATAAACATAGAAGTCAATGGCTGCCAATACTGAAAACCGGGATTTTCAAAATAATACAAAGCAAAAAGACGCTCAGCAACCCCGTTTAAAAATTGTGACCCAATAAAAAAGAGCACATTCAGTATTAAAAGAAATTTTACGGTATCGGTTATTCTTCCCATTTACATAAATTTTTTGTCCAGATCACTCACGTCAAGTGCTGTGAAAACTGGTTTATTGGTCGGACTCACTGTTGGTTCTTTGCAAGCAAAGAGTTGGTTTATTAAATGTTCGCGTTCTTCTTTGTTCAATGAAACGCCCGTTTTTATTGCCATACTTGCGGCCATTGACTTTGCCAGCATATCGTTTTGGCTGAAACCGGTATCGGGCACTTCTTCTTTTATGTCGTGCACCAATTGGTTGAGCAAATTTACAACATGGCTTTCTAGTATCAACACTGGAATTCCGCTAATCTCAATAGTTTCGTCTTTCAACTCAGAAAAAATAAAACCTGTGTGTTCCAATTGCTCACGGATTTTTTCAATAATTTCCAAATCAGGTTTTGAAAAATGCAATTGAAGCGGAAACAATAATTGTTGGCTAACAGCTTCTTTTACTGTAATGTTCTTTAATAATTCTTCGTAAAGAATCCTTTGATGCGCAAGATTTTGATGAATAATCATCATTCCGTTTTTCAGCGGGCTCACGATGTATTTATTTTGAAGCTGGAAGGTGGTTTGTCCAGTTTCAGCTTCGGAAGTATCAAAAAGACTTCCAGTTACTTCTTCACTTTCAAATTCAATATCGCCCAAGTTTGAAACTGCGGAACTTTCATCTTTCAACCCAACATAAAGTGATTCCCACGAAGCTGGCTGTTCTCTTTTAAAAGGAAAGTTTATATTTCCCTGTTTGGGCTTTTCTTTAAATGGATTAAAATCCCGATCCACTTCTATGGAAGGTGCCGTGGGTTGCTTTTTGCTATAATCGTACGGCGTATCAAAACCTTTGTCCCTTTCAAAATCAAGCACTGGCGCAATATTGAATTGCCCCAAACTGTGTTTTATCGTAGCGCGAAGCATTGCATAAATGGAATGCTCGTCATCAAATTTAATTTCGGTTTTTGTGGGATGGATGTTGATATCTATGGAATGCGGATCTACTTCCAAAAAGAGAAAATAGCCAGGGTGAATATCGTTTTTCATCAAGCCTTCAAACGCTGACGCTACTGCGTGATGCAGATAAGAGCTTTTTATAAAACGGTCATTAACAAAAAAAAACTGCTCTCCCCTGCTCTTTTTTCCGAATTCAGGTTTTAAAACGAATCCTTCAATTTTTAAGATTTCGGTTTCTTCGCTTACGGGAACCAGTTTTTCATTGGTTTTACTTCCGAAAATATTTACAATCCGTTGGCGAGAATTTGAAGAAGGAAGATTGAAAACATCGCTCCCGTTGTGAAGCATTTGAAACGCTACGTTTGGATGCGCCAAAGCCACACGGTGGAATTCATCAATAATATGACGGGTTTCCACAGGATTGCTTTTGAGAAAATTTCGACGGGCAGGAATGTTGTAAAAAAGATTTTTTACTGAAATTGTCGTTCCCTTCGGAACTACTGCAGGATCCTGTGAAATAACTTTGCTACCTTCAATAGTTAAATGTGTACCAATCTCGGAATCTTCAGTTTTGGTTTTCAACTCAACATGAGCAATTGCTGCAATAGAAGCCAAAGCCTCGCCACGAAAACCTTTAGTGTGAAGATTAAAGAGATCTTCAGCCGATTTGATTTTTGAAGTGGCGTGGCGCTCAAAACTTAAACGTGCATCGGTGACGCTCATTCCAATTCCGTTGTCGGTAACTTGAACGAGTGTTTTTCCGGCATCTTTAATTACAAGAGTGACGGATGTTGCTTTTGCATCAATGGCGTTTTCAAGTAATTCCTTCACTACCGAGGCGGGCCGTTGCACAACTTCACCAGCTGCAATCTGGTTTGCAACGTGATCCGGTAATAACTGAATAATGTCTGCCATTAAAATTTATGCGTAGAAAATAGATAAATCGAATTCAATAATAAATAGGAAAAGAAGCACGAGTATCGCAATAATCACAATTAGCCTTCGGTTTGCTTTTCTATCAGAAGTTTGTCTTAAATCTGCCCAAGCGGTTTTAAATTTTCCTTTCAAACCTTTGTTATCGCCAACCGTGGTTCGGAATTGGTCAAATTTATGGCCTATTGAAAAAGGGCTACTTTCACCATCATGCTCAAAATGCCGTGGTTGGTAACTGTACTTTTTGTTTTTTCTTTTGCTTATTAGTCCCATAATTGTCGTGCTTCAAAGTTACTTATTTCAATTAGGAATTCAGAATTATGAATTCAGAATTTAACAGGTATTTTTGAACAATTACCGTACCAATGAAGTGTTCAGTAGTTGGCAGTGGCGAAATTTGAATATTAAAACTTTGAGTCTTTCCGAAGTTGCGCCATTTTTATTGCGGCAATTGCGGCTTCGGTGCCTTTGTTGCCGTGTTTGCCACCGCTTCGGTCTATTGATTGTTGCATATTGTTGTCTGTCAACACGCAGAAAATAACGGGAATATTACCGTGAACATTTAAGTCCTTAATTCCTTGTGCAACAGCTTCACATACATAATCGAAGTGTTTCGTCTCACCTTGAATAACGCTTCCAATTGCAATAACCGCATCAAGCATATCATAGCTTTGCGTCATTTGCTTACATCCGAAGATAAGTTCAAAACTACCTGGAACATTCCAACGAACGATGTTTTCATTGATAGCGCCGCAATCTTTTAAAGCATCAAAAGCGCCTTGGAACATACCTTCGGTTATGTTGTGATTCCACTCTGAAACAACAATCCCAAACCGAAAGTTCTTCGCGTTTGGGATTGTGGTTTTATCGTAAGCCGATAAATTTGTATTTGCTGTAGCCATTTTATTTATTCATTGCTTCCGCGCGGCCTGTATAAATTTCTGCTTTTACGGCTTCAGTTGCTTTTGGATAATCGTCAGCTATTTTTTTGAAATGTGCCAATGCCTTATCATTTTGATTTAAAGACATTGCGGCAATTCCAGCTTTCAAAAGAAATCGTGGCGTTGTGAAATCGTTGGTTCGCATTGATGCTGCTTCTTCGTAATACTTCAAAGCATCTTCGTTCTGTCCTAATTGTACAAAAGCATCACCAATTGCTCCTTTTGCCAAAGGCGCCAAAATATCATCATCGCTGCTGAATTTATCCAACTGTGCAATAGCTTCCTGATATTTGTTGGTGTTCAAATAAGCCATTCCAGCGTAGTAATGTGCAAGGTTTGCAGCTTTTGTTCCACCGTAATTTTCAATAATATCAATGAAACCGTACTTTCCTTCACCACCTTGCAGTGAAAGGTTGTAAAGTGAATCTTTTGCCGGAGCAGTCAAAGCTTGTTCCCAATAGCTCTGAGCTTGGAACATTTCATTCATTGCTTCAGTTTCTTTTGGACCTTTGATGTATTGATCGTATGCAAAGTATCCCAAAACACAAACTGCCACAACTATTATAAAACCTAAGATAGGTTTTTGGTTTTTTTCTACCCAAGCCTCAGTTCTAGACGCGCCTTCGTCCAGCGTGTTGAATACTTCTGCAGTTGTGCTGTTTTCTTCTAGCTGAGATTCTTTTTCAGCTTTGTTTTTTGGTTTGCCTCCGCGTTTGTTGTACGTTGCCATAGTTTTAGGTTATAGTGGCGCAAAAATAAAATTTTAAATGGAATTTGAAAGGATAAATATTTCTTA
Source organism: Aequorivita nionensis (assembly GCF_046352995.1). Taxonomy (GTDB): domain Bacteria; phylum Bacteroidota; class Bacteroidia; order Flavobacteriales; family Flavobacteriaceae; genus Aequorivita; species Aequorivita nionensis. The sequence goes on from NZ_CP130281.1 coordinate 3,315,232, forward strand.
TTTTTTAATAATTTGCAAAGCGGTTATTCTTCCTTTTCAGAAAACATACTGAAGCGCAACCCATTAATTCTTATGATTTTACAAAAACTATCTTTATTAAACTATAAAAATTTTGAAGCCGAAACCTTCGAATTCGACCCAAAAATAAATTGTTTTGTGGGAAATAATGGTGTGGGAAAGACCAATGTGCTCGATGCAATCTACCATCTTTCCTTCGGAAAAAGTTACTTTAACCCAATTACTACCCAGAATATAAAACACGGGGAAGAATTTTTTGTGGTGGAAGGTTTTTATGAGAAAAGAGAAGCTGACGAAAAAATTGTGGTAAGTGCAAAAAAAGGACAGAAAAAAATCATAAAACGAAATGGGAAAGCCTACGAAAAATTTAGTGAGCACATAGGATTTCTGCCGTTGGTCATCATTTCACCCGCAGACCGGGATTTGATTATTGAAGGAAGCGATACACGAAGAAAATTTGTGGATGGTGTTATTTCGCAACGCGATTCAGATTATTTGAATACGCTTATTAAATACAACAAAGTGCTGGCACAGCGCAATTCGTTGTTGAAATATTTTGTGGCGAACAACACTTTCAGTCAAGACACGATTGATATTTACAACGAGCAACTTCACAATTTTGGGACTTCAATCTTCGGAAAACGGACTGCTTTTTTGGAGGAGTTTCTGCCAATATTTTTAAATCGTTACAAATCCATCAGCAGCGGTGAGGAGAGCATCAATTTGGTTTATGAAAGCCAATTGCAGGAAAATGATTTGTTGACGCTACTTCAAAAAAATATTACGAAAGATAAAATCACCCAATACACCAACTTCGGAATACACAAAGACGATTTGGTTTTTGAAATTGACGGTCATCCAATCAAAAAATTTGGCTCGCAAGGCCAACAAAAATCGTATCTTATCGCTTTAAAATTGGCGCAGTTTGATTTTATAAAAAACCATTCAAAAACAAACCCGATTTTGCTATTGGATGATATTTTTGATAAATTGGACGAAACGCGTGTTACTCATTTAATTTCTTTAGTGGACAATGAAAACTTCGGACAGCTTTTTATTAGCGACACACACGCCGAACGTACTGAAGAAGTAATTAAGAAAGTGCATCAGACTTATAAAATGTTTCCTTTATGAAATTCTACTTTTATATACTCCTAACAAGTTTTATTTTTTCGGGTTGCGAAAAACCAAATCCCGAGGCACAAAAACAAAACCTCAGCGGCTATTGGGAAATTAAAACTGTAAAAATGCCCGATGGCGAAAAAAAGAATTTTGACATGAACACCGTTGTGGATTATATTGAAGTGAAAAGTGACAGCGGTACTCGCACAAAAGTTTCACCAAAGTTTGATGGTACTTTTACAACCAATGGCGTTTCAGAAAATTTTACTTTAAAAATTGAGGAAGACAGCTTGCGGATGTATTACAAAACCCCGTTTGACGAATGGAAGGAAACCGTGATTGAAGCGAAAGATAGCACGTTAACTGTTAAAAACAGGGACAATAAAATTTACACCTATTCAAAATTCAAAAAATTTGAATTTAAAGAGTGATGTAGCACTTCGACTGCGCTCAGCGTGACATATTTAGAAAAGTTAACGAACTCACAGATTCACAAACTCACAAATTCACAATCAAAAAATGGCAAAAAGACACGCAGAAAACATATCAATTGGCGATGCTTTAAAAGAGTTTATCGGCGCCAACCGTTTGGAGAAAGGCCTTGATAAAGTGAACGCAAAAGAAGCTTGGGATTCGGTTATGGGTACTGCTATTTCAAAATATACGACTGATATAAAATTAGATCGCGATACACTTTATGTGCAACTTTCATCTTCGGTTTTGCGGGAAGAGTTGAGTTATGGAAAGGAAAAAATCATTAAACTTCTGAATGAAGAAATGGGAAAGGAGTTGATTAAAAAATTGGTTCTTCGTTAATAAATTCTCTTCATAAAAAACAAAAACGCCTTCCCGATCGGAAGGCGTTTTCAATTTAAATATTTCGTAAATGCTTAAAACATTTCGCGTCCCGCGAAATGAAAAGCACCTTCAATAGCTGCATTTTCGTCGCTATCACTTCCGTGAACTGCGTTTTCGCCGATAGAAGCTGCGTATAATTTACGGATAGTACCTTCAGCAGCATCAGCTGGGTTGGTAGCTCCAATTAAAGTACGGAAATCCTCAACAGCGTTTTCCTTTTCAAGAATAGCCGCAACGATTGGACCGCGAGTCATATATTCTACCAATTCGCCATAAAAAGGACGCTCACTGTGCACTGCGTAAAATGCTTGCGCATCTTGTGTAGTCATGTGGGTAAGTTTCATCGCTACGATTCTAAAACCTGAAGCGTTAATTTTTTCAAGAATGGCGCCGATGTGTCCTTTTTCAACTGCATCTGGCTTTAACATTGTGAATGTTCTGTCTGTTCTCATTGTGTTTTTTAAAATTTCGGCAAAAATAACCATTTGAAAATGAAAAGCAAGTATTTACAGAATGTTTAATGATTTCTTAATTTGGAAGAAAATTACTTTTAGCAACCATTTCACTCATAATCTGTAATTATTGTATCTTCGCGCCCTATGAATGAAGACACTACCCAAATCGTTGAAAAACTTCTCGCTTCGGCACAAAAAGTGGTAATTGTAGGCCATAAAAATCCAGATGGCGACGCGGTTGGTTCATGCTTGGGACTTTCTTTTTTTCTGAAAAGTTTAGGTCATACTACAACTGTAATTATGCCAAATGATTTTCCTGATTTTTTGAAATGGCTTCCCGGAGTTGAAGAAATTATAGTCCACGAAAGGGAAAGAGAAAAAAGCACAGAACTTATAAATTCTTCAGACTTAGTGTTTACGTTAGATTTCAACAGCTTGGACAGGGTAGGTGGCGAACTGCAAACGGTTTTGGAAAACTGTTCTGCTAAATTTGTCATGATAGACCACCACCAACAGCCTGCAGATTATGCGGTGGCAACATACAGCGATGTAAAAATGAGCTCTACTTCTGAAATGGTCTTTCACTTTATGGACGCATTGGGCCAAACTGAAAAACTTTCAAAGGAAATTGCGGTAAATCTCTACACTGGAATAATGACTGATACAGGTTCGTTCCGCTTCTCCTCTACTACTCCAACCACTCATAGAGTTGCAGCAAAATTGATTGAAGCTGGAGCCGAAAGCGCCATTGTCAACCAAAATGTTTATGACACAAACAGTCCTGAAAGAATGAAACTTTTGGGAGTAGCCTTAAACAATCTTGTGATTCTTCCTGAATTGTATACGGCCTATATCACCCTCACACAAAAAGAACTGGACGACCACAACTTCAAAAAAGGCGATACCGAAGGATTTGTAAATTATGCCCTCTCAGTAAAAGGAGTTGTTTTTGCCGTAATTTTTATAGAAAATAAGCAGGAAAGCATTGTGAAGATTTCTTTTAGAAGCAAAGGAAACTTTTCTGTGAACGATTTTGCACGTAACCATTACAGCGGCGGTGGTCACATTAATGCTGCCGGCGGAAAAAGTTCGCAAGACCTTAACAAAACCATAAACGAATTTATTAGTATCTTGCCCCGTTATAAAAATGAACTCAAAGATGCTTCATAAGCTGTTTTATTTTTTGTTTTTTTCGGCAGTAATTATTTCCTGCAAAAGCCCTGAGGCAAGATCCCCAGTGCAAAGTCATTCAGGAACTTTCATCAAGGAATCTGCAGAAAGGAACAAAAAAATCTATGATGATGAGAAAATTTTCATCGGAGAAATCATTGCTAATGACTCTACACATAACTATATTTCTTCAGAAAACGGATTTTGGTATTTTTACAACAAACGTGATACCGCAACTACCGAAATGCCAGATTTTGGCGACGTTGTGAAATTTTCCTATGATATTAAAGATCTTAACGGCAGTTTGATTCTTTCAGAAAAAGAAAACGGGCTGCAACATTACAAAGTAGATCAAAGCAACCAAGACCTTATCTCTGGTGTTCGCGAAGGCATAAAACTTATGAAAGAAGGCGAAACAGTAACCTTTCTTTTTCCTTCCTATAAAGCTTATGGCTATTATGGGATTGAAGAAAAACTCGGCTCCAACATTCCGGTGCAGAGCACTGTAACTTTACACTCAATTGAACAATCAAACGAAAATTAAATTAACAAACATGAAAAAACTAACATTTTTATTTTTATCTCTTACGCTTGCATTTGCGTCTTGTCAGGAAAAATATCCTGATCTTAAAGATGGCGTATATGCTGAATTTATTACCAATAAAGGAACTTTTGTTGCCAAACTGAAAAACGAAAGCGCGCCACTTACCGTTTCAAACTTCGTGGCTCTTGCTGAAGGAACCAACGGAATGGTAGATTCTCTCTACAAAGGCAAACGTTTTTATGATGGACTTACCTTTCACCGTGTTATCAAGGATTTCATGATTCAAGGTGGTGATCCAAAAGGCGATGGCACAGGAAGTCCTGGCTATGCTTTTCCTGATGAAATAACTGATACAATTCGCTTCAACAAAAAAGGACTTTTGGCAATGGCCAACTCAGGTCCTGGAACTAATGGCAGCCAGTTTTTTATCACTTTGAAAGATACACCATGGTTGGACGGCCGCCACACTGTTTTTGGTGAAATTGTAATTGGACAAGAAGTTGTTGATTCAATCGGAAACCTTGAAACCGAAAAACCTGGCGACAAACCAAAAGAGCCTGTTATCATACAATCAGTGAACATTATAAATAAAGGAAATATTAAAGTTCCTTATTTCACTGAAGAAATGGGTAAGATTGAAAAAGAAAAGAAAGAAAAAGAAGAACGTATAAATAAAGTAGCAGCTGAACAACTGAAAGAGCTTGACGCCATCAGAGCAAAAGCAGATTCGCTTCCTTCAGGAGTTAAAATCTATTTTACTGAAAAAGGAACAGGGCCACAACCAAAAGAAGGTGACAAAATTTTAATGAACTATGCGGGTTACCTTGCTGATGGACATATGTTTGATTCCAACATATTATCTAATGCAGAAAAGTTTGAAATGGTTGATGAAATGCGCAAAGCTGCCGAGCAATATGTTCCGGTACCAACGGATTACAGCACAGAAGCACAGCTAATCCCAGGTTTCCGTGAAGGATTGTTAAATATGAAGGTAGGTGATAAAGCCACTATCTTTATTCCATCACATTTGGCGTATGGAAAAAGAGGAATTCCAGGTGTTATCCCTCCAGATTCTGAATTGATTTTCAACTTAGAAATTGTTGAAATAGCGCAATAATCTAAGTCTAGCTTAAATACAAAAAGAGGAACCAGTTTTTAAATTGGTTCCTCTTTTTTTTTTGAGCTTTATTCTATTTTCTCCTTTTTATTTCTTTGGAATGTTCTTTAAAATTTCCATTACAAAATCCCAGTATTTTTGAGCGGAGGAAATACTGGCGCGTTCATCGGGAGAGTGTGCTCCTTTAATAGTCGGTCCAAAAGAAATCATATCCATATCAGGATAATTTTGGCCTAAGATTCCACATTCCAAGCCAGCGTGGCAAGCGGCTACATTTGCTTTTTCGCCATTCATTTTTTGGTAAAGGTTATCCAAAACTTTCAGAATTGCACTGTCCATATTTGGTGCCCAACCTGGATAATCTCCAGCCAATTTAACTTCGTAACCAGCAAGTTCAAAGGTAGAAGTCAATGCGTTTGCCAACACCTCTTTAGAAGATTCCACAGAGCTTCGGGTTAAATTTTCAATTTTTATATTTCCGTTGTCAACTGTAACTTTTGAAATGTTGTTTGATGTTTCCACCAAATCTTCAATATCCGGGCTCATTCTGTAAACACCGTTGTGCGCAGCATTCATAGCGTTCAAAAAATTTCTTTGATCTTTATCGGTCATTACTTTCGTGAAAGTTTCATTGCTTTTTTCTGCAGTAATGGAAAGTTTGGATTCCAAAGACTTGTATTCTAAAAGAATATCCTTCTTCATCTTTTCAAAAGCAGCAAGAAATTTTTCTTCGGAAGAAACCACTACGTGTGCCACGCTTTCACGAGGAATGGCATTGCGAAGACTTCCGCCCTCAAGTTTTGCCAATTGCATAAAATCCTTTGTAGCGAAAAGCAAACGGTTCATCAGTTTGTTAGCATTACCCAAACCTTTAATGATGTCCATTCCACTGTGGCCACCGTTCAAACCTTTCACTTTAATGGCAAAGTTTGCTGAATTTTTTGGTGCTTCGGTTTCATTATAAGTCCCGGTTGCGGTAACATCCACTCCACCGGCACAGCCCACGCCAATTTCGTCATCTTCTTCCGTATCAAGATTTAAAAGAATATCGCCTTTCAGCAAACCACCTTTCAATCCTTTTGCACCCGTCATTCCAGTTTCTTCATCTATCGTAAAAAGTGCTTCGATTGCAGGATGTTCAATTTCGTTGCTTTCAAGAATGGCCATTATTGTGGCGACGCCCAGACCATTATCGGCTCCCAAAGTAGTTCCCTTTGCACGCACCCAATCTCCATCTACATACATTTCGATTCCCTGTGTGTCAAAATTGAAATCGGTATCGTTATTTTTTTGGTGAACCATATCTAAATGGCTTTGAAGGACCACAACTTTGCGGTCTTCCATTCCTCTGGTGGCTGGCTTTCGGATTATTACGTTTCCCACTTCATCTTCCATGGTTTCCAAACCAAGACTTTTCCCAAAGTCTTTCATAAACGCAATAACGCGTTCTTCTTTTTTTGAAGGACGCGGTACGGCGTTCAGGTCTGCAAATTTGTTCCAAAGCGCTTTGGGTTCAAGGTTTCTTATTGCTTCATTCATATTTTAAAAATTTTAGGAACACAAAATTACGGTTTTGTATCCGCTATAAAAATTATGTGGAGAAAGAATTCCTTCGTAAGTTTGGATTATGCAAAAAAGAACATCCGCATTCCTCACGTTATTTCTTATAGTGCAGATTATTGCACTTCAAGTTTTAAAGCATTTTCCAGAATTTGTAGAGAAATATTACAGTCAGGGTATTTATCCGTGGATTTCAAAAATCTCCCGCTATATCTTTGGGTGGGTTCCTTTTTCGGTAGGTGATTTATTCTATCTACTTATAGCAATCGTAGCCATTCGCTGGCTTTATAAAAATTTGAAAAGGCTTCGGCAGAACGACCAAGTGGGCTTTTTTGTGGATATTCTTGCAGCCGTTTCAGTAGTTTATTTTATGTTCCATGTGCTTTGGGGCTTTAATTATTATAGGCTTCCGCTACATAAGTCCTTAAATATAAATAATGATTATACCACAGAGCAGCTTTTGGAAACCACAAATCGTTTCATAGAAAAAAGCAACGCTATGCATCGCGAACTTGGTTTTGCTGATAGCGTAAAAATTGAACTGCCCTACTCTCAAAAAGAAATGTTCAAAAAAACTTTGAACGGTTATAAAAATCTTGAAAAGGAATTTCCGCAGCTTGCTTTGTCGCCAAGAAGTATCAAAAAAAGTGGATGGAGTTTGGGGCTTACCTATATGGGCTATAGTGGCTATCTGAATCCTTTTTCAGGTGAAGCACAGGTGAATAATTTAATGAAAACCTATAAATTTCCTGCAGTTGCTTGCCACGAAGAAGCCCACCAAATAGGTTATGCCGCCGAAAATGAAGCTAATTTTATAGCCACCCTTTCCACACTTCATAATGATGACATTTATATGCAATATACTGGCTACATTTTTACATTGCGATATTTAATAAACGAAGTGGCACGACGTGACGAAGCTAAATATCAAGAACTCTTAACAACTATAAATCCTGGGATTCTGGAAAGCTATAAGGAAATGCGCGACTTTTGGGAAAGCTACCAAAACCCCTTTGAGAATTTCTCAAAAATGTTCTGGGATACCTTTTTGAAGGCAAACAACCAAAGCCGTGGAATCATGAGTTATGATTATATGGTGGCCTTGGTTGTAAATTATTATGAGGGCAAAACGCTTTGAAATTGTGAGTTTGTGAGTTTGTGAGTTTGTGAGTTTGTGAGTTTGTGAGTTTAAAAATTGCTTTTTTTCTCAATACTCAATACTCAATACTCAGTACTCAATTCCCAATACTAACTACTATTTCACATATTCTGCTTCAGCCGGTTTTGCAAATACCGAAGCATCAAGCATTGTTTCTGTTGCTGTAATTTTATCAAACTTAACATCCATCTTTTTCCCTTTTGGCTTGCCATTTTCTATGTTGTACCAAACTAATTTTTCAGGAAGCAACAGACCGTTTACGTCCTGCCATTTGTCATACTTTATATAATGCCAATCATCGCTTTTCTTTTGGTCCTTAAAAGTAACAGTATAGGCCAACCAAGCCATCTTGTTTGTCTCTGGGTCGAAATATAGAATGTATTCATCTTCTGGCGAGTCACCCACACCTTTGTTGTAGGAAACTTTATAGCCATTGTAAATTTTCCCATCTAATTCGGTAGGCGCCACAGTTTCATAATTGGTCCCTGGGTCTGAAATTATAAATGGCATTGCATAAAAATAGAACATCAAATTATGGTAAAAAACAGGATTGCCTTCATACCCCAAATCGTGTTTCAAAAGCCAAACTCCCTTTCCGTCATAACCGATAGACCAATCTTTGGACTCAATTTTTGTTTTTCTATCTGGCAGTGAAACTGTGTGGGTTTCTTCTCCATTTTTTCCTTTCATCTCAAAACAAAGGTTGTTCATTTTTTTCCAATGGTTCAAACCTCCGTGCGCTGTAAACATCGCTTGAAGTTGTGCTGGATATTCCTTTGGTTTTTCAACTTCTTTTACGTTGGAAGTTTCTGTGGAGTCTAGCTCCATTCCTTCAGCTCTTGGATCATCCGCAGTTGTTTTTTTATCGTTTTTACAAGCAGTAATTGATAGTAAAACCGCAAGCAATAAAATCAGTTTTTTCATAATGGTTGGTTTTTAGCTTTCTAAAAGTAAAAAAGCTTCCCAAAACTGAGAAGCTTTTTAGAAAGGTTTATGATTATTAGTCAGCAGTTTTAGAGGATAGTGGGCGTCTTCTTTATTGGAATTTAATTCTTAATTAATTTTTTAACGACTGATTTTCCTTCCGAAGAAACCTTCACAAAATAAACCCCATTTTCTAAAGAGGAAACATCTACGGTCAACGTGCCATTCTGCGGAAGTATTTTTTTAGAAATCAATAATTTTCCTTGAATGTCATATAGTGAAATAGTTGTTTCTGAAACCAGTTTTGTTGCTTGCACCGTAAAACTTTCCGAAGTTGGATTTGGAAAAACGCTCAAATCTGTAAAAGCAGAATAATTCACGGAAAGAAACACCTCATCATCCAGAAAATCTGGGATGCCATTTGTGTTTGTATCATCGTCAATTGGGGTTCCGTTGTTGTTGTAATCTTCGTCTATTGTTAAAGTACCGTCGCCGTCGTCGTCATTGTCGAGGTAGTTTTCAATGGTGTCGCCATCGGTGTCTATGTAAATATACGATGGTGCCACGCCTGCGCCAATTCCGGTTGTTTCATCTAATGTAAGTACCGAATCGCCATCATCATCACTGTCCAAATAATTTGGAATATTATCACCATCTGTATCATCGTCGTTTAGGTTTCCATTGTTGTTTATATCTTCGTCTTCGTTGGCAATGCCATCTCCGTCTGCATCGGGCGTGGTTTCATCGGTAAGAATTTCAAAGGAAGTTACTACAAAGCAACCCGTATTCACATCTTCAACCCGAACATAAATAGTCTCTGGGTTTGAAGTGTTTATGTATGAAGTTGGAACGGCTATAGGATTTGTATTGTTTTCTGCATCTGCTTCAGTAACATAGAAGTATACTTCATAATCGGAAGGATTTAAGCCAGCCAACATTACAGCTATATTTTCAGTAAGATCAAAAACGGCAAAACCATCGCCGTCGCCTTCATTTATAAAAAGGTTGTTGGGTTGGGTTATTGGGGGGATTTCGTTTACGATAAGTTCGAGTTCCGCAATTGAATAACACGGAAGTATTGCAGGAGGAACACTTTTGGTTACTCTTGCGTATACTGTTTGATTGAAAGGAACTGTATTTGTGTACAGTCCAAGAATCTCTGTCCCTGGTATTCCATTTTGTGCGCTTTGAAGCGTTTCATAGTATCTAATATTAACATCAGGTTCACCGTCAATAATATCAAGATCTGCTAAAGTTAAATCCCATTCTCCAACAATACCATCATTGTCATCATCACAAAGTTCAAGTGGGTCTGGGTTATAATTGATGTTTGGGTTTGGAAATACTTGTAATGTAAGTTCGACAATATCATAACAACCTTCAGCACTATTTGGGTTTGGCGGAATAGATCCATTAGCATTACTTACAAGAAGGATATAAATAGTCTGCGGAGTTGTATTATTTAGAAAGTTTGTAGGATTGGGAATTGCCTGTGAGAAGTCGGGGTTTGTAATTGCTAAATCTCCCGCCATAACGGCATCAGCAAGATTTTCATAATAATAAAGATCAAAACCCAACGGATTTAAACTTCCAAGAACTTCTGTAGCTACAGTTGTAAGGTCAAAAAATGCAAAGCCATCATTGTTATCATCACAAACACGCAGTGTCGCTGGCACGTTTCCAACGGGAGAAAAACGTACTTCCAGAGCAAAAGGGAAAATATTTATTTCGTTGCTGGTACTGCTTTCCACTCTTGCCCACACTCCACCTGTTCCATAATTTGGATCATTAGGATCAGTAATTGGGTTATCCAAATATCTCCGGTCGTTCACATATGGAGTAGACAATAGCAACTCATTGTTCTGTGCATTCAAAAGAGTTGCGTGGTAAGTTACCGTCAAGGTTGGATCTCCTAACGTAATCACTTCGTCTTGTAATGCTAAGTCAAACAAAGCAAAACCATCATTGTTGTCATCGCAGGTAATTAAATTAGCAACGGGTGGGTTTACTATAATTTGCGCCTGCGTTGAAAAACAGAACGCCATAACTAAAAAAAGTACAAATTTTTTCATAAGTAATAATTTTCCCGCAATGTATATATATATATATATATATACAAAAAAGAAAGAATTATTTTAGCATTTTATACTTGACCGCTTTCTCTTTTTTCAGTATTCTTGTTTTATTAAAATCATACATAAATGAAGCCCTATTTATATAAATTTCTGCTGCTTGCAGCAGTGCTATTATTTTCAAGTTGCGAAAAACTTGAAATAACCAATAACGAACGGCTATTGGTTAAAGGAAAAATAGTTGATCAAAACGGGAATGCCTTACCCAATATTACCATAAAAACTGAAGCCGTAAACCGCATTCTTGCTAAAACCAGCACAGATGCAAATGGAAACTTTGAGCTTACATCGCTTAACGCAAGTACTGATCCACTGTATGTTTTGGTAAATATTGAGTCCAATTTCTATTTCGAAAACGAAAACCCCGATTATGCAAGTAAAGTATATTCTTCTGAAGACGCCAACAAGCAGTTGTTGTTAGATTTGGGAACCGTAACTCTTAGTGGTTTAGGCTCTTTTTCACTATTATTAAAAAACCTTCCAGGTGATAATAATACTGTGGAGTACACACTTTCATACACTTCAAAAGTTTGTCATCTTCCCTTAGAATTTAACAATGACATTTGTGAATTTGACCAGTCCACTCAGGACTTTTTGGAAGTCAATTCACAAAACCGAACGATAGGTGGTGAAAGTATTTTAGGCTCCGTTGCTGTTTTTGAGTACAAAGTAAATGGCGGAAGCACACAAACTATCGAAATTCCAGTAACAAATCCCCCTACTACGTATGTTTTTGAATATTAGAATACTTTTCATTTCCCTGCTTTTTACGGCAGCTACTTTTGCACAACAAACGGAAACGGAAATAGAAAATGAAACAGCCCAAGAACAAACTAATCTTGGAACCAAAGTAGGCAGCATTACTGTAGGCGCCTATCTGCCCATTGCTTTTGGAGAAAACTTTGTAAACGATGGAATGGATTTAAAAATGGGCGCACAAGCACAACTTAAACTAAATGTTATGGGAGATTTTTATATTGGCCCAGCCATGAGTTTCTTTTTTGCTGATGTTACCAATCGAAACCTTGTTGGCAATTACGATGAAATGTCCAATTTAGTATTGGGAGGTGTAATTGGCTATGAAAAACAATTGGAACGGTTTGACCTTTCCATTGGTTTAGGGGTTGGCTATTCGGGCTATTTCAACAAAGGCTTGGGCGATAGTTTTGAAGACAATGCCACCGCGCTATGGCTAAGACCGGAGGTAAGCTATAAATTGGCAAACTATGTTTCAATTTATGTAGCCCCAGAATTGCGCCATGATTTTATGAATATTGAAGTCCCATCAGAGCTAGAAGACACTTTTGGAGGTGTAAACTATTTTAATGTTGGTTTTGGTCTTCGCATCAATTTGGGTACTGGATATAAATTTCAGTAGCGTATCTTTGGAAAAAGTTTTAAGTAGCAGTTAGCAGTAAAAATAAATTGCGACTACTACCTTCGCGAGACATTTTTCAAACACAATATGTACAAAAACATCACAAGTTTTCAGAATCCGTTGATAAAACAGATTATTTTACTACAGGAAAAATCGCGCGAACGCCGAAAAACAGAACTGTTTGTTATTGAAGGTCAGCGTGAAATTTCATTGGCAATAAAAGGTGGTTATCTTTTGAAAAACCTTCTTTTTTGTCCCGAAATCATTTCTGAGGAAGAAATTTTTATACTGAAAGAAACCGCAAATAGCGAAGCGGAATTCATAGAAATTGCTTCAGATATTTATGAAAAATTAGCCTACCGAAGCTCCACCGAAGGGGTTTTGGCAATTGCACACGCAAAAAATCTAAGCATTTCAAACCTAAAACCTGAAAGCAAAAATCCTTTAATTTTAATAGCCGAAGCCCCCGAAAAACCTGGTAACATTGGCGCCATACTTCGCACCGCTGATGCCGCAAAGGCAGATGCCGTAATCATCGCCAACCCAAAGACAGATATGTTTAACCCAAATATTATCCGCAGTAGCGTGGGTTGTTTGTTCACCAATAATGTAGCAACGGGAAGCACTTCAGAAATCATTTCATATTTGAAGGAAAAAAATATAAATATCTACTGCGCTGCTCTTCAAGCTTCCGTTCAGTACGACTCCATAGATTTTAAAAAAGCAACTGCGATAGTCGTAGGCACTGAAGCCACAGGTCTTTCCGAGGAATGGTTAAAAAACAGCACCCAAAATATAATAATCCCGATGCAAGGCGAAATAGATAGTATGAATGTTTCCGTAGCGGCGGGAATCCTTATATTTGAGGCAAAACGGCAGCGTGGTTTTTAGTATACAGTCGCAGTCGCAGTTTGCAGTAGTAATTTGAAACCTGAAACTTGAAACCAGAAACTCTTTTTTACATAATAATAGCAATCCTAGTCATCAGCTTTGTTATTGACCAAATTTTAGATTTCCTCAATGCAAAACACTTTAACGACCCACTTCCCGAAGAATTGCAGGATGTTTTTGATGAGGAAGAGTACAAAAAATCGCAACGCTACAAAAAAGAACGTTACAAATTTGGAATACTCACAGCCACCATTTCCCTAATTGCTACCCTCCTCTTCTTCTTTTTAGACGGTTTTGCATTTGTAGACAGTTTAGCCCGTTCTGTTTCAAACAATGAAATTATAATCGCCTTAGTTTTCTTCGGAACCATAATGATTGTAAGCGATATCCTAAGTACACCCTTCAGCTATTATAGCACTTTTGTTATTGAAGAGAAATACGGTTTTAATAAAACCACACCTAAAACTTTTTTCCTCGACAAACTGAAAGGTTGGGCTATGGGCGCCGTTATTGGAGGAATTCTTTTAAGTGCAATTATATGGTTCTACCAAAGCACCGGGAAAAACTTTTGGCTTTACGCTTGGGGCGTCATTACCGTTTTTACAGTTTTAATGAATCTTTTTTACGCCCGTTTCATCGTTCCTCTTTTCAACAAACAAACCCCTTTGGAAGAAGGCTCACTGCGTTCCCAGATAGAAACATACGCATCAAAAGTAGGTTTTACGCTCGATAAAATATTCGTAATAGACGGTAGCAAGCGCAGCACAAAAGCCAACGCCTACTTTTCAGGATTCGGCAGCGAAAAGCGCGTTACGCTTTATGATACTTTGATAAAAGATTTAAACGAAGAAGAAATAGTAGCTGTTCTCGCCCATGAAGTAGGCCATTACAAACGAAACCATATAATCATCAATCTTTTCGCCGCCATCATCACTACGGGATTTACACTTTGGCTACTTTCACTTTTTATAGCAAATCCATTACTATCGGAAGCATTAAATGTTTCACAACCTTCCTTTCACATTGGCTTGATAGCTTTCGGCGTACTTTACAGCCCCATCTCCGGCATCACAGGATTGTTTATGAATTACCTCAGCCGTAAGTTTGAATACCAAGCAGACAATTACGCAAAAACCACCTATGCTGCCTCACCTTTGGTTACAGGTTTAAAAAAACTCTCTAAAAACAGTCTAAGTAATCTTACACCGCATCCATTGTATGTGTTTGCACATTACTCACACCCTACGCTTTTGCAGCGCTTCAGGAATTTAAAGAAATGATTTTTATCATTTTAATATATTGTAGGAAAGAAGTACTTTGTGAACTCTTAAATACTTCAAATGAAAACAGCACTACTATTTCTTTCAGCAATACTTTTTTCCTTTTCAATTAGCGCACAGATTGACTTTGAGCCGCATATAACAGTTGACGATACAGGCGG